>CALKCV010000461.1 GCA_938083405.1 uncultured Microcoleaceae cyanobacterium
GATTCTACAATCATCCACCTGCCGGTCTTTAAAAGAACTCTCCAAACGAGATGCCGTATTGGCGCTATCGCCAATGACCGCATATTCCAAACGGTTTTTCCCTCCCAAACTCCCTACCATCGCTACTCCAGTGAAAATACCGACGCGCATCTGTACTGCTGGCAACTGCCGCCCCTTCCAGTCGCGATTTAATTTTACTAATTTCTCGCGAATGGCTAAGGCGCAATTTACCGCCTTATGCGCGTCGGCAGCTATTTCTGCCTCCGTCGTAGAGGCGATCGGTACGCCGAATACGGCCATCATGCCGTCGCCGAGAAATTTATTGACTATTCCTCGATGGGCCAATACCTCGTCGCTCATGGCGTTGAGGTATTCGTTTAGCCATCCCATGAGTTTCTCCGGTCGGTCTTGCATTTCCTCGGAAATGGTGCTAAAACCTTTGATGTCGGAGAAAAGTAAGGTCGCGGTTACTTTTTGCCACGGCAACCTCCCCGACTCTAGGAGGCGATCGCGACTTTCCCACAGGGCATCGGCTATTTCTGGAGATGTTTGTTGCCCCAGGAGTCGCATTACCATTTCTTGCTGGCGTTCGGCTTGGTATTCTTTATAAAAAACAACTCCCGCTATTGCTAATATTATCTCTATCGCCGGCGCTGCTACTGGTATCCAACCTTGCTGGAGAAATAAAAGAAAACTGCTGCCCCACAAGAGAGTTAATAGCAGTCCTATGCCGATAATTAAAATCAGGGGGTTGCGAGAAACTGCTGCCACGGCGCAAGCGGCCATCGCCCATGCAACTATCCAGGCAATTTCCGCCCATTCCGGCCAATACCAAAAAAGGCGATCGCCGTCTAAAACCGCGCTTAAAATTTGACTCGTCATCTGCGCTTGGATGACGACCCCCGGCATCCGAGGATCCTCGGATGCCCCGCTTAAAGGAGTAAAAAACAGATCTTGCAAGCTAGGGGCGCTGACTCCGACTAGAACTATTTTATCTTTCACCCACTCCGGGTCGAAATCTTCCTCCAAGAGATTAGTTAGAGAAATCGTTCTGACGGCGTTATTGGCCGAACGATAGTTGGTTAAAATCTGATAGCCCCCCGCAGGGATAGTTTGATAGCCGCCAGAGTTAGTTTGTAGTTTATGAAATACGACATCCCCTAGCTGATATTCTTGTTCTGGCGTTAATTTGGCGCTTATCTGCGAACAAGGAACTCCTGTAGTCGGAGGATATCCCGGACAGCCTCGTTTGATGTAAGTCCGGGCCAGACGCAGGGCCAAAGAATGCCAGTTGACCTCCCCATCGTAGTTGAAGAGCAAATGCCTGCGCATGACACCATCTGGGTCGATGGGAACGTCTATGGAACCGACCTGCTGCTGCGGTACGCTTGGCGGTGGGGGGATGCGATCGCTCTCTCGGTTGCCGACGCTGGTAATAGCGATAAAATTCCGCTGGCTCATTTGGGCGACTAATTCTTCGTTACCCTCACCTTGGGCGAAGTTGCGGGCGAGGTCTAAACCGATGGCGGCGGGTTGATGTCGTTGCAGCGTTGCTAGGACTCGCGCCAAATTCCCATCGCTTAGAGGCCATTCCTGCCATCGGTCCAGATCGTCTTCGGTCACTTCCACCAGCAGCAGGCGAGGGTCGGGACCAGGATCGGGGCGAAGTTGCATGAGGCGATCGAATGCCATCAACTCCAACTGCTGCAAACCCCCCAGATGTCTTACTGCCAATAGGAAAATACTGACAGCCACTCCTATGTAAGCGACTGCCAGCAGTTCTTTGAGATTGTATTTTTTGATGTCACTCTTTGACATATAATCCAACTGAGTTAATTGTTAATTAGAAAAATGTTGGTTGTTGGTCGATAGCCAACAACCAACAACTAATAACAATTAATAATTAATAATTAATAATTAAGGGAAATGTGTGGGCTCCTTGTTCTGCCTTGCATTTCCCTTTCTCCTCTCTTTATTTTTTTATGGTTGTTTATTGCGACTTGATATAACAACTAACAACTAACAACTAACGATTCCTTAAACCACCATAAAATCCTGAGCGGTAAAGACATCATCGGAAGTGAAAGCTACGGCAGCTAAAATATCGCCATCCGCTTTAGTTTTAATCAAAGTATGATTCATGCTTTCTATGGAAGCGCTATCGTCGCTGGTTCCCTGTTCGATCATTAAGTCTCCAAAAGTCAGACCGCCGGCTAAACCGATCTTGTCGCGGTTATCTTTATAATCCAAGATCAGGTCCGAACCGGCATCCTTGGAAATAACAAAAGTATCCAAACCACGCATTCCGGTTAAAGTATCGTCGCCGTCACCTCCATCTAACATATCGTCGCCCAGACTGCCAATTAAAACATCGTCGCCGTTGCCGCCCATGAGTTTGTCGCCACCTTGGAGAGCTCCCCTGAAGTTTAAGTTGATTTGCCCTCGCAACTCTCCGGGAGGGTTGTTTTCCGTGTGGAGGTTGACATAGTAGTTATTGGCAAGTACGGCGGCTAGTTGTTCGGGAGTTAGGGTTAGAGTGCCGCTAAGAGTACCCGCGCTGCTGTCGCCTTCGAGGGTCAGATCTTGGACCACCGGACCTGCAAAGCCTTTGCCGCCGAAGTGGACGTGGGAGGCCACCGGGTCACTGGTGAGGTTTTCATAAGTTCCCTCAATGCTTAGTTCCATTCCGTCTAAGGTCGCAGTCACCCTACCAGTGGCATCGGTGTTTTCAACGAGAGGGACTTCTTGGCTTTCTTCGAGGTCAAAGGTGCGGCTGAATGTTGGGCTGGCGTTTCGTTTCAACCCTGCCATCAACAGATCGTTGCCTGCGCCGCCGTCTAGCATATCCCGGCCTGCGCCGCCGTCTAGCATATCCCGGCCTAGGCCGCCCTCGATCTGGTCTCGGCCGCCGCCGCCATTAAGGGTATCGTTGCCGCCGGCGCCGATGAGAAAGTCGCGGCCCCCTGCACCATTAATATTATCGTTACCTCCGCGACCGTCGATAAAGTCTGTCTTCGTCGTGCCCTCGAGAGTGTTATTTTGGTTGTTGCCGTTTTTTTCTTCTACGACCGAGATGCGCGCGAGTTCATAGTTATCTAGGGTAAAGTCGGCGCGGGAAAAATTAAAATCGTCTAGGATGCGAGGAGGGGGGACCTGGTTGCCTTGGGAACCGCGAAACCCTGGATGGGCTTTGATTACTCCGTTTTCGTCTGTGCCGGTGTCATCATCTGCCTGACCAAAGAATGCCGTGTTGGCAGGCTGTTCGTCGTTGTTTTCCGTGCCGGCATCCAGGACGGTATTGCCGCGAACTATAAAGCTGGTCTGTTGAAACTCGCCACTGGGGTTGAAAATTCGGCGGGCTTTTGGGTTGCCGTTGGCGATAAAGGCGTCGTTACTCGGAAGTATCATCGCCGCATAGTTGAAATAGCGAGCTTCGGGGCTATCGCTATCGAGGATGAATCTGTTGGATGCTATCTGTCCGGGGGCTATCGCAGCGTTTCCGACGACCCCATCTACTGTGCCTAAGTTGCTGAGAGCGAATTCCTCGGACAAAATTCCAGCTCTTCCGTCTTCGGAGAGACTTTCGACTCCAGCAGATGCCGGTCTGCCGGTGTCGTAGGTATCGAAGTTGCCGTTATGAAATCCTACCCAAAACGGGGTTAAATTAGTTCCGTTCTCTGGTGCTAGGTTCTCAACGATTACCCGGACTGGTACGTTTGCCATAATTTTAGTTTTTTTGCTGTTTGGACTTTAGTTATCTTTATTACCATATCATACTCTGGAGCGATTTAATCTGAGAATTAATTAAGTTTTGTCTGAGAATTCTATTTGACTGGCATAGCTAAAATGGCCACGATCGCGCCGATGCTGTCTCGATAATTCTGGGTTTCTTGGACTTATAACTATTTTGTTGGCCAGGAAAATTGCCCGCTGTTTCGCAGTTATAGTTCCGAACGGGTCAAAATATTGCCCGCTGTTTCGCAGTTATAATTCCGAACGGGTCAAATTTTTGAGAAAGCGATCGCTTTGTGCTGAGGGAAGTTGCGAAATTTAGCTAAATGTTGTGAAGATAGCTAACATTTTGTTAAAGACTCGGATAATTTGATAAGCCGAACTTATAACAATTAATAATTAATAATTAATAATTGAGGAAAATGTGTGGGAACCTTGTTCTGCCTTGCCCAAACCCTTTTTCCTCTCTTTATTTTTTGATGGTTGTTTATTGCGACTTGATATTACCTATGAGGGACGGCCGGTTCGCGATCGCTCTTTTTCTTTCTCTAACTTTCATTCCAAGCCTTAGGAACTTGCAATAGAGCGCAATACCGACTGTTGGGTGGAAGTTATAACAATTAACAATTAATAATTAATAATTAATAATTGAGGAAAATATCTGGAATCCTTGTTCGGCTTTGCATTCCCCTTTTTAATCTCTTGATTTTATCAAGGTTATTTATTGCGACTCGATATAAGTAGGTTGATAAAAAAATTAGACATTCTTTATTTGGCATCTAGGGAATCAAATAGCCATGGATAATAGGTAATCCCAAATCAAAAATAAAAAATTCAATTGAAACAGTAAAATATTTGATTTATAAGCTTATGCTTTCAATTAACTTGTGGAATAAGCCTTTAATATTGTTGCAGATCGAACCAGGAAAAAAGCGAGTTGTTGTAACAGATATGCTGGCAAAAAGCTACGAGATTTGTCATGCGGAAAATGAGACCACCCCAGATCGACCCTTCGATTTGTGTGTTGTTAGCCATAAATATCTAGAACGATACAAAGAAAAATTATTATCGCTAAAAGAGACAGAAGAGGGGGCTTTTCTGCCAATATTATTAATGACCGATCGCCAACAACTGACTAGAATTAGCGATGAAACCAGAAAATATATAGACGATGTAATTGTCGAACCAATAAAAGAAATAGAACTGCATTGCCGCGTAGAGAATCTGTTGCGATCGCGCCGTCTTTCCTTAGAGCTAAAACAACGCACGGAAGAATTGAGGGAATGTAACAAACATTGGCAGCAAGAAAAAACCGCTCGCCAACATACAGAAGCAATCTTGCTCGAAAGCGAGGCCAAGCTTAATACCATCGTCAGTCACAGTACGGATGGTTTGTTGGTAGTAGATATGGGAGGTAGGATCCGTTTTGCCAACCCGGCAGCGCTGGCCTTATTTCACCGCCTGGACCTAGTGGGGCAGGAGTTGGGAGTACCCATAGTGGGAGAAGAAACAGCAGAGATAACCACTTTTACAAATAACGGGGTTGTGACGAAGGGCGAAATGAAACTCGCTACCGCAGAATGGGAAGGAAAATCGGTTTATATTGTCTCGGCGCGAGATGTTACAGAACGCTGGCACGCAGAACAGGCATTGAGAAATAGCGAAGAACAGTTCCGCCTGTTAGTAGAAGGTGTTAAAGACTACGCTTTGATCCTGCTCGATGGCAAAGGTTGCGTAAGTAGCTGGAACGTAGGGTCGCAAAACCTCCTGGGATATTCCCCGTCGGAAATTATCGGTCAATATTTCGGTTGTTTTTACTGCACCAATGAAGAAGACAAAAGCGATTTGCCAGGGCAAAATTTACAATTAGCGGCCGGGCAGGAACAGTTTGAAGCAGATAGTTTGTTGGTACGTCAAGATGGAAGGGAGTTTTGGGCGAATTGTAAAATAAGTTCCCTCTACGACGAGCAAGGATATCGACGCGGCTTCGTAGTCGCCATTCGAGATATTACTAGGGGCAGAGAGGCAGAACAAGAGCGAAGTTTGTTAATTGCTTCTTTACAAGAAAGTCAAGAACGATTCCGCAATTTGGTAGAAACTACTAGCGATTTGATTTGGGAGAGCAATGAGTTGTTGGAGTACACATATATCAGTCCCCAGATAGGCACCTATTTGGGATACGCTCCCCAAGAAGTTTTAGGCAAAACCCGCTTCGAGTTCATGCCGGCAAAAGAAGCTTTGCGGATGCGCTCCTTTTTTGAAGGTTGGTTGCTTCAACCCCAGTCTTTTATTAAGCTAGAAAACAAGCACCTCCACAAAGACGGAGGCTTAGTGATTCTGGAAACCAGCGCGGTTCCTGTCTTTGACGAAGAGGGAAAATTCCTTGGATATCGAGGTATAGATCGAGATATTAGCGATCGCAAGCGCACGGAAGAACAACTGCGCAATAGCGAAAGTATGCTCGCCCGGGCCGAAAAAATCGCTCGCTTGGGCAGTTGGACCTTTGATGTAGCTACGGGGGTTATGACCTGGAGCGATGAGGTTTTTCATATTTTCGGTATCGAACCCGTACAACCCGTACCGAATTATAAACAACTTCTCCAACAAATACATCCCGATGACAGACAATTGTTTAAAAATCAAATGAAGCAAGCTATTAGCCAGGGTCAATCTTATAAACTTAATTTTCGCATATTAAATCCCAATAATCATCTTAAATATCTAAATGCTAAAGCTCAATATGCTGTAGGCGATCGCGACGAAATAAAGCAGCTTTTTGGTACTGTACAAGACGTGACCGAGTGGCATTTATTACAGGATAAGCTTCAAAGTTCTGAAGCAGAAATGCGCGGTTTATTAGAGTCCATGACTGATATCGTACTCATTATTAATGCGGAGCCTATAGAAATTAAAGTGGCTCCAACTAATCCGATAATATTTTTAGAAAAAGAGACTAAAATAGTAGAAAAAACTATAGATTGCTTTTTCGATCGAGACATTGAAGCAAAGTTTTTAGCTCCAATCAAACAAGCATTATCTTTGCGGAAAAAAGTAGATTTTGAGTACAGTATTTCTTTAGATAAAAGCTCCCAAAATCAAGACAACGATCGTGGCAACAAGGCAGCAGAAAAAAAATCGTCAAATGCTGGCAAGAAAGTTTGGTTTAGCGCCAGTATTTCTCCACTCTCTGAAGCATCGGTAGTTTGGGTGGCAAGAGATATCACAGAACTAAAAGAAGCCGAGTGGGAACTTAGCGAAGAAAGAAGCCGCTATCGCTCCGTGGTCGAAGATCAAACAGAATTAATTTGTCGTTTTTTACCTGACGGTACGATTACATTTGTCAATCAGGCTTATTGTCGTTATTTTAAGCAGCTACGCCATCACTTATTGGAAAATAAATTTAAGTCACTAATTCCGGCAAAGGAACAGAAAAAGGAGAACGATAAAATTAACTCCCTCTTCACTCCCGAAAAGCCAGTATTAACCCAAGAATATTCAGTAGAAATAGATGGAAAAAATTCCTGGTTGCAATGGACTAAACGAGCAATTTTTGACCCCAAGGGTAAGATTATTGAGATTCAAGCGATCGGGCGAGATATCACGGAGAGAGTATTAGCAGAAAAGACCTTGCGCGCTCGCGAACAACAATTAGAATTATTTTTCTCTCAATCCCTAGATGGCTTCTTTTTTATGCTCTTAGATCGGCCGGTAAGATGGGACGATACAGTTGACAAAGAAGAAGTTTTAGATTATGTATTTAGCCATCAAGTAATTACCAAAGTCAACGATGCGATGCTAACTCAATATGGCGCTAAACGCGAAGAGTTTATAGCCTTAACCCCCAAGGAGCTTTTCGCCCACGATTTAGCGGGAGGTAAAGAAGTCTGGAGGCGGTTGTTCGATAGCGGAAGATTGGCCATAGAAACGGACCAGCGCAAGTTTGATGGAACTCAAATTTGGATAGAAGGAGATTATATTTGTATGTACGACGCTTCTGAGAGAATCATCGGTCATTTTGGCGTGCAAAGAGATATAAGCGATCGCAAGCGGGCCGAAGAAGAAATCCGCGAAATGAGCGCCACCCTACAAAATGCAGTCGAAGGTATCTCTCGACTGGATACCAGAGGACGTTACATCAGCGTAAACAAAGCTTATGCCTCCATGACCGGTTACGAAATAGAAGAAACCATCGGGATGAAATGGCAAGAAATTGTACATCCAAGCGATCGTCGAAAAATGATGGCTAGCTATCAAAAAATGCTGGTGACTGGCAAAGAAGAAGCCGAAGCAATGGGTATTAGAAAAGATGGTTCTATTTTTTATCAGCAAGTGGTAACGATTAAAGCCTACGACCGAAATAAAAATTTTATCGGACATTACCGCTTTATGAAAGATATAACCGAGCGCAAGCACGCCGAGTTAGAACTCCAACAAGCTAAAGAAGCAGCAGAAGTAGCCAACCGTGCCAAAAGCGAATTTTTAGCTAATATGAGTCACGAACTCCGCACTCCTCTAAATGGTATCTTAGGGTATGCCCAAATCCTCATAAAACAGCCACATTTAAGTCAAGAACAACATGAAATGATGGCGATAATTCAACACTGCGGGGAACATTTACTGACCTTAATTAATGACATTTTAGATTTGTCGAAAATTGAAGCAGAAAAAATGGAACTATGTTTCAGCGAGTTTGAGTTTCCTAACTTTATGAAAAGCATTGCCGACATTTTCCTTATCCGCGCCCAACAAAAAAATGTTTTATTTAATTACGAACGAGTTTCCCTGGTTCCTAAATGCGTCACTGCCGATGAAAAACGCCTGCGGCAAATTCTGATTAATTTACTGAGCAATGCCGTTAAGTTTACCGACAAAGGAGAGGTGACTTTGAAGGTGGGAACTGTTACGGAATCTGGAGATTGGCTAGGGGATAGCGAAGAATTATTGCCCGAACAAATCCTAGATATTAGTTCCTTACCCAAACCCAAAATTCGCTTTCAAGTAGAAGACACTGGTATAGGCATAGAAGATAAAGAACTAACTAAAATATTTACGCCTTTTCATCAAGTAGATACCGGCATTCATTTTGTTGAAGGAACAGGCTTAGGATTATCAATTACTCAAAAACTCGTGAAGATGATGGGGGGTGAAATTCAGGTTACAAGTACCGTGGGTGAAGGTAGTGTTTTTTGGGTAGATTTAGAATTACCAGAAATCTCTTGCCCTAACAAGTTATTTCTCCCTGGGTACGGGGAACGTCAAATTATTGGCTTCAAAGGCAAAAAGCGCAAAGTTCTGGTAGTGGACGATCTTAGTGTAAATCGTAAAATATTGGCACATCTTTTGGTGCCTTTAGGGTTTAAATTGCTAGAAGCAGTTGACGGTCAAGATTGTCTGGAGAAAGCCGCAGAATTTCAGCCCGATCTAATTTTAATGGATTTGGTCATGCCAGTTATGGACGGGTTTGAAACTACCAGAAGACTGCGAGACGTGCCGCGATTAGAAGAAGTGGTGGTAGTTGCTCTCTCGGCTAGTGTTTTTGATGCTACCCAGCAAGAGAGTTTGGGGGCGGGTTGTAATAGTTTTATTCCTAAGCCGATTCAAGTCAAGCAGTTGTTAGAACGATTGCGGCTGCATTTAGGGTTAGAATGGATTTATGACAATTACCCTGGCCAGCAGGCGGCAACAGGAGGGACCGGGAGAAGCATTTTGAATTCTTCCTTTACTGTCGGGAATTCAGAATTAATACCCCCGCCTCCAGAAGAAATTACTGTTTTGTTTAAACTTGCTATGAGTGGCGACATCGGGGGAATTATAGAGGCATCTACTAAGCTCAAAAATTTGGATACTAAATACGGGCCCTTTGCTGAATTAGTCCATAATAAGGCTAAAGGGTTTCAAATCAAACAAATTCGAGAGTTTCTTCAAGAATACATGGTAGATTCAGAAGAAAGTTTCAACTGGTGATGCTTTTCGCTGTCATTTCTTAATACTCAGGTCTGAGTATTAATACTAAGAATGCATGGGGAGGCGATCGCCATGACGGAAATGGGGTGCAACTCGGACCTGAGTAAATAGACTTGCCTTAGGGTGCATCTCAATTTTGATATTGCCAAAAATTAAATGCATGCTTTTTTTGTGGTCAGTTGGAACGCCCAGCGACTGACAACGTTCCAACGTTCCAACTGACAACGTTCCAACGATCGTTGAAATATTGGTTTTTTTACAAAATTGAGATGCTCCCCTTGCCTTACCTCTTGGGAGACAAGGGAACAACTAACAACAAAAACCAAGAACAAACGGTCTCAAAATAAGATTGCTTCGCCCAAAGAAAGCAACGCCACTTTTTGGTTTATTTTTAGCATTGAGACGTACCCGCGAAATGGTTCTTTCGCGATGGAAAAAATCAGGCCAAAATTTAAAAATAACTATTCTCCCATCGATTTAGCAAACACCCATGAAACCAAATAAACAAAATATTATTTTAATTGTTGATGACAACCCCACAAATCTAGGAGCTATTTTCAAATTTTTAAGCGATTATGGCTTCAAAGTATTGGTAGCTGTCGATGGTGAAAGTGCCATAGATCAAATAGAATATGTCAGACCAGACCTGATTCTTTTAGATGTTATGATGCCAGGAATAGACGGATTTGAGACTTGTCGTCGTCTTAAAGCTTCTCCAGAAATGCAAGATATTCCCGTGATTTTTTTG
>CALKCV010000462.1 GCA_938083405.1 uncultured Microcoleaceae cyanobacterium
GCAACTAGCGTAACGTTTTGGTAACAGACTCCGACGGCAACTTTCAATAACAATTCCCGAAGTAGCTTCGGGGATATTTTCGAGGATATCTACGACACAAGTCGCTAACTCCTTGGGGCGTCTGACCCGCTGACAGTTGAAGAGAATCAAAGGGGAAGAGACTTCTATGCTAGTATCGTTTATCCTGGCAACGCAGTCCGATAAATTATCTGGTTTGAATGCTCCAGCACAAACGTCCGCTGCTATTTCGCTGGAAAAGCCGACACCGAGCATTTCTTGGGCACAGGTTTGATATGAATTATCGGCTAATGCCTGCCCGGTCGGAATTGCCATCCCTAATAAACTTCCACTAATTAGCTGGGTAACAGCTAACGAGAGCCAACGGCGACCCCAACTTTTATTTGGCGATCGCTCTTGTTGCGCGGTGGAACCAATTTGATTAAGATTAAGCATGGCAAATATTGATTTTAGTTAAAGAGGCCCTTTGAAAAAAAGAGGGGTTTAACAGTCTATACTAAAAGATTGTCGCATTTTTTGAAGTTGACGAGGAAATAATATGTCAAGATATCGAGGCCCGCGCCTGAGAATCGCCCGTCGTTTGGGGGATTTACCAGGACTGACTCGGAAAAGTCCCAGGCGAGCTTATCCACCAGGTCAGCACGGCCAAGGCAGGAGAAAGCGTTCTGAATATGCAATCCGTTTGGAAGAAAAGCAAAAACTTTTATATAACTACGGTCTCTCGGAACGTCAACTCTTGCGCTATGTAAAGAAGGCCCGCCGTGCGTCCGGTTCGTCGGGGCAGATCCTACTGCAATTGTTGGAGATGCGCCTGGATAATACGGTCTTCCGTATGGGAATGGCCCCGACTATTCCCGGAGCCCGTCAATTGGTCAATCACGGTCATGTGACGGTTAACGGTAGGGAGGTTAACATCGCTAGCTACCAGTGCAGACCGGGAGATGTTATCGCAGTGAAAAACAAGGAAAAATCTAAAGAACTGGTCAAAACTAATTTACAATATCCTGGTTTGGCCAACCTACCAACTCATCTGGAGTTCGATCGCGATAAGTTCGTTGGTAAGGTTAACGGTATTGTCGAGCGAGAATGGGTTGCCCTCCAAGTTAACGAATTGATGGTTATTGAGTATTACTCGCGTCAAGTTTAATTTTTGGGAATTGGGTCAGAAGTAGCGTTCTAGAACCATAACTCTAGCTCGTAGTAATCGCTTTAGCGATTGATAGATATCAATCGCTAAAGCGATTACGCTCGATCTGTCACTACATCATAAGTTATAGATGAAATTGCCTATTAGCCTCCTATTTGCGACATGGTTCTGGAGTAAGTCCCAGTAGTGCCGGAGTCTCGCTGTTTGAAGTTAATCTCTGGTTTGATACCTAATAAATAACTAACTTTTTTTCGTAATTCGGCCCCTGATGCACCTTCGCGCAGGGCCGTTTTTAAGTCTATTTGCTCGGTTTCGTTTAATAAACAGGGCCGCAACCAACCGTCTGCCGAGAGTCGCATCCGGTTGCAGCGATCGCAAAAACACTCGGACATCTGACTGATAAATCCTAATGTCCCCTTGGCACCCGGTATTCTAAATACGTCTGCGGGACCGTTACCGCGAACTGAGGATTCTGTCAAGCCCCAACGCAGGCGAATTTGTCCGCGCAAGTCTTCGGAAGGTATCCAGCCTCTGTTTTCAAATAACTGACCGTTGCCGATGGGCATAAATTCGATAAAGCGGACGTGCCACTGGCGGTCGATAGTAAAAGCTGCTAAGTCTAATACTTCCGAGTCGTTAACTCCTGGAATAACGACGACGTTAAGTTTCAGAGGATCGAACCCGACTTGATAAGCTGCTTGGATGCCATCCCAGACAGACTGCCAGCGATCGCGACCTCTATTACCTATTATCTCGTTAAAAGTATCGGGGTCTAGGGAGTCGAGACTAATATTAATCCGTCGCAGGCCGGCATCGTACAACTCTTGGGCCTTGTTTGCTAATAAAAACCCGTTGGTGGTCATGGATAAATCTTGGGTTTCTGGTAAGGAGGCGATCGCCCTGACTATTTCCACCGCATCGGGGCGCAATAATGGTTCGCCGCCGGTCAAGCGAAACCGAGTAAACCCCACTGGAATAAAAACTTCTTTGAGTAAGGTAAGCAGTTCGTCGAAAGTCAACAAATTCTGCTGTAAAAGATATTCTATTTCTGCATCGGCAGGCATACAGTATTGACAGCGAAAATTGCAGCGATCGATTAGGCTAATGCGTAGATAATCTACCTGGTTCATACACTCCGACTTTTAACTCAAAAAGTTTTTTCTATTATAACGAACCCTCCGAGTTTGGGTTAATCGTCATCCTCGTCTTGTTGCCGCAACCGAATTTTAGGGTAAGGCAATTTCTGCATGGCAAAAGCTTTTTTTACTCGCCTGGTTAAATCTGTTTTATAAATCAATTCATCTCTGGCATCCATCGGATAAGCTTTTAA
The DNA here is from genome assembly GCA_938083405.1 of uncultured Microcoleaceae cyanobacterium. Taxonomy (GTDB): domain Bacteria; phylum Cyanobacteriota; class Cyanobacteriia; order Cyanobacteriales; family Microcoleaceae; genus CALKCV01. Next base: position 2,496 of record CALKCV010000462.1, read on the forward strand.
CTTAAATTTAGTGCCTCTTAGTTCCTCTTCTATTACTACTAGAACTGGCAGGGTTAACTGAGTGTATTTGCTGGTATAGGCTGCCCGCAGCAAAATTTTTATTACTAATTCTGTATCTACTCCATGAGCTAAATAAAAATCCGTAGTTACTTGTGCTTCTAGATCTCCATTATTGGCATTAGAAATTGGTTCTGTCCAAATTTTATTATGGGGGATAAATATTATATTGTCATCTGCCGTTTGTAAGCGAATACCTCTAAGACCGTAATGCACTACTTCCCCATAGTCATCTCCTATTTCGACGCGATCGCCCAATCGATATGGCGTTTCAAATAAAGCCACTACCCCAGCAATTAAAGAACTAGCATAATCTTTAAAAGCAAAACCCAATGCCACAGCAACAGTACCAGTTAAAGCAATAACTTTATCTGGGGATAGCTTAATAAATAAACTTAATACATAAACGCTTGCCGCTCCCAAAACCATTGCTTGAAGAAACGGAACTGATTGTTTTGCCGCAGGTCTAAAACGTAAAGGAACCCTTTCCGAAAACCAATTACTAGCCGACCGAGCAAGGAACAAAAATACATAAGCAACCGTCAAAGCCATCGTAGCTATTAAAAGTTTTTTCCAAGAAAAATCTTTCAAAAAATCTGGTATGGCATCTGATGTTTCTCCCTGCATAGATGCCAAACAAAAATCTAATTTTCTTCCGTAAAGCATAGTTTAAATTCCCGTAATAAAATTGTTATGTTTTAAGTATTTTTGAAGTCGCGGAAAGTGGGCTGGATTAATACTGAAAAATAGACCTTCCCGTCTAATAATTCCAGTTTGCAGGAGCTTTTGTAGTTGAAACTGAATCGTACTTTCAAACTCTCCTAAACTGAGGGTTAAATGTTCCAAGGTCATTTTTTGATGGAGGAGCAGGGAAAAAAGTAAATAGCGGTCTTGTGGGGTTAAACTAGAGGGCAGTTCTGGTAATTTTATTTTGTTTAATTTTACTACTTTATTATCGACAGGATTATCTGTTTCTTCGGAATTTTCTTCCGTTTCTGGGAGACGGAGCGATCGCCACCATAATTCTGCAGCTACGGAAAGGGAACCCTCAGAAGTATCCGCCAGGCGATCGAAATGACTTTTTAGTTCTTTTTCTCGTTCTTCTGTAGATTCTCCATCCCAATTTAACTTAATCTTCGCATCAGCTAAAACGGGCATCAATTCTTGTTGCAGTTGAGAACCTTCTAGCTGTGGTAGAGTAATAGTATTTTCAAAATATGCGGTAATTTTATCAACATAATCGAGGTATTCCCAAGCTAAATTATTGCAACCAATGACCCAAAAATGAGAAGTATCTTTAAAAATTAATTCTTTTAAATATTCAATTCCATCTAAACCGTAAATTTGCCGCAAAAAACATAACTCCAAACCGGGAATTACAATTAATTGTTTCAGCTTAGGAGAGTTTTCTTTAAAATCTGCTTCGGCATCGAGTCCTAGATCGCTTTCCAGTATTTCAGAAATGTTGAAAAAATTTTCGGGTCTAGTTGAGAAAGACAGCGTCCTAATTTTCCACTCATCCGGGGGCTGCCAATTATTTATAGTTTCTTGGATAATATTAAATAAAGGTTCTACCGGACTGCTCAAAATTATCAGTTCGTTAAAAGCATCTTCTTCTTCTTGCCATGCATTTAAAGCTTTTTCTAAACTAGATTGCAACACTTTTGTATATTCGGCTGGTACGGGCAATTTTTGTATTACCCGAGTCAAACTAGAAACCATTTCGGGGGGTAGTTCTGTATTTTCTGTATTTTCTTCTGGCAAAGGAACTTTGGCAAATAGACTTTTTAAGTGGAACATAATTTGTTGGTAATTAATAATTAATTTGTTTGCCAATAAATTTTTAGGTGCGCATTGCGCGCTACTTTTGAATTAAAAAATAATTTGGGATAGTTAACAACGGATTTGGTAACGGATGAACCGGATGGGTTTTTGGGTGAGAGAATTAGCAACTAACCACTAACAATTAACAATTAACTAATGACAAATTCTCAACCTCGCTCTGGATACACTTTACCAGTTTTTGCCTGCGCTGCTGCGGTTGCGGCCCTCGGATGGTTGCGGCAAGATGCGCCAGATGAAGAAACTGTATCTATTTCTTTGGTGGAACCTCCGGTTAATACTGACATTGCCATCGAACAAGTTGCCCTCCTCAAAGCTAATACTGCTTTGGCGGTTACTCGTTCGGATCCGGGGGATAATCTCGACCTTACTCGCCATACTCCCATCTGGGCAATGGTGGAACTGGGGCCGAGAAATGGAGAAACCGAACAAATTACGATCGTCGGCGGGGAGGGCATCGGACATCAGACCGTCGGGGGGGAAGCTGCCATCTATAGTTATGCCCGCCAACTGCTGCAAACTAATCTCAAACCTTTGCTACAAGCTCAAGAACGAATTACAGTTACGATTATTTTGCCCTTCGGACGGCAACTGGCAACTCGTACTTCTCTGGAGGCTTTTGGTGTTGTGGAGGGACTCTCGCTGCTCGGTACTACTGGCATTTCTCAGCCTTTAACGGCCCCAGGACAACTGGAGGTGTTTCGCGAGGAGTTGGAGAAAAAGGCAGCGAAGAGCGATCGCCTGGTCTTTTGCCTCGGAGAAAATGGTATCGACTTGGCCAAAAAGTCTGGCATTCCTCCCGAGACGATCTTGAAAACTGCTAATTGGTTGGGGCCGATGCTGGTGGCTGCTGGCGTGGCGGGGGTTGAGTCTATTTTGCTGTTTGGCTATCACGGCAAGTTGATTAAGTTAGCTGGCGGCATTTTTCACACCCACCACCACCTGGCCGA
>CALKCV010000463.1 GCA_938083405.1 uncultured Microcoleaceae cyanobacterium
GCAGAAATAGACCGCAACTTTCAAGAGATAGTCGCCATAGTCGGCGTCGGTTTGGGTGCCGGTGCCAGCGTCGCCTCCATATCCGGTCACTTCCCCTTCGTCAGCGAAACCTATTCTACCAGAGCCAGCCATCATCCAGTAGGCAACTTTCTTTCTAAACGTTTGCAGGTGCCCGAACCTTGGCTGGCACCGGGCATCTCAGTTATATTGAGTTTGGGTGCCAGCGTTATTGGTGTAGCGTTGACCTTCCTGGTAATTAAACTCCGAGGGAAAAGTCGCAAGTAAGTACCGGTGGAAAATTAATTAGACATCTGGAACAGGCGCGTGTGGCCTGTTCGGAAGGGGAAATCCGGGATCCAAATATTTTTGCCTACCTCCCTACAAACCTTACTCCACAAGTTCCACTGGAAGATCGGACTCTAGCCAAACAGGATTTCCAGAGATAGTCCCGTGGTTATCGTTGTCGGTTTTGTCTAAAACGAGGGCATCGCTCGCTCGCTCCAGGGGCCAATAGGCCAGCAAACCAGTTTCCCTGCCCGTCAGACGGCGAGACATATCCGTAGCGATCGCTTCACTCGAACGCACCCCATCCCAGAGGCGCACTTCCGCAATTTCCCCGGCAAACCAATGCTTGCCTGCTTCTTCCGTAGCACCGGCACCAACCCGCAGGGGACAAATACTATTTGCTCGGAAGTTGACCCAAGTTAAGGAACCAACCTCTTTACTATTTATATAGAAGCGCATGGTTTCACGGATGCGATCGTAAGTACCTGCCAAGTGGGTCCAGACGTTCGGTTCCACCTTCGGACCTCCTACTACGTTCCATTTCCCGCCGCTGCCTACCCAAAATTCCCAGGTGTTGCTGAAGCTGACATAGAAAATGTAACCTTCCAGAGGCGGATCGTTGCGAGAAGTCACCACCGAACGATAATTACGACCGCCTGTTACTTTAGCCCAAGCTTCTATGGTGAAGCTTTCAGGATTTAAGAGTGGATTGTAAGCAACATCTATCTTAGCATCGATGCCGTTAAAGGAGAGGACGGAGGGTGAAGAAGTTTCCACAGTTTCCACTGCGGGCGGTGCCGGTTCGGCAGTGGAAACTGCTGCTGGGGGAACTTCCACTGCGGGCGCTGCCGGTTCGGCAGTGGAAACTGCTGCTGGGGCAGATGTTGGCAAACTTTCCCAAAACCTCTGTCCTTGATTTTCCCCCTCCTCCATCAACATTTCTATGAATGGAGGAGAGCGATCGAGCTTGGATACATAATCCAAACTGTCCGATATTTCCCTACTCATCGTAATAAAACGAACTTGAATCGGCTTTAGTTCGTTTTCCGAGACAAAATCGGAGCTAAAAGCTCCTTTTTCCATCCAGTTGTTGATAGTTTCGATAAAACGGAGCTCCTGGAACAGCGATAGGTTGCCGGATAATTCGTTGCGGCGATCGAGGATATCTTGAGAGGTGCTAGGTTCGGTTTCTCGCTCTTTGGGATTGACTAAAATTACCCAAATTTCTTCCGGTCGCTCTTCCGGCTCCACAAGGTCTCGCTCTTTTGCCAGAAAGTAGCCGATGGGCGGGTTTTCGGAAAACAAACCATCCCAATACAGGCCGTCTCCTATTTGTACTGCGGTGAATACGTTCGGAATGGCGGCGGATGCTTTGACAGATTCGATGTTGATTTCTCCTTTTTTAGAATCGAAGGTTTTAAATTCTCCAGAGAGAACGTTAACCGCCCCGAGAAGCAAGCGAGGGCTGTCTGGTTGTATTAGAGATGGGATTTGCAGAAAAGGTATATGATTTTTGAGTAGCTCCTGGAAGTCTAAATATTCTTTTCGGGGACTGACGGACATTAAGCCCTTGAGAGTTCCTTGCATGGAATAGGGGTTGGGGGAGAAGGCAGGCAAAACGGCGGAGTCCTGGAGTCGCAGCAGTTGCAGGGTAAAGTTGTTGAGGGATCTTTCCCAGGCGGTGACTGCGGTATTTGCTCTCCAGAAGTTCGTTAGCCTTTGGTAAACCGGACGAGTGGCTCTGCCTTGGGCTCCTTCTAATAATCCTATCCAAGATAAAGTGGCGCATAAAGCACCGCCGGAAGTGCCGCTCAATGCAACGAGATTATATTTTTCTTGTACGTTTTTTTCTAGCAGTTTTTTCAGAACGCCGGCGGTAAAAGCCGTGTGAGAACCTCCACCTTGACAGGCGATCGCTAGTTTAGTTTTTGCAGTCATATTGTTAGTTGTTAGTTGGAACGTTGTTGGTTGTTGGTTGTTAGTTTTTATAGCCACCCGGGCGAGATTTTTGCAAAAAATTTGTAATAAAAATTTGACGCGACGACCAACGGATAATTATTAATTATTAATTATTAATTATTAATTGAGGCAGAGGGTTCCACAGATTGCAAAATGCCCGCTTCTAACGTCCAGCATCGATCGGCTATAGGCAATAAGTCCCCCGCATCGTGAGTCACCACAAATAAAGTCCAATGAGTTTTGAGTTTGGCCAATAAATTCACCAACTGCTGGCGCATGGACCAATCTAACCCCGCCGTCGGTTCGTCCAACAATAACAAATGGGGCTGACGAATTAGCTGCACTGCCAGGGCCAGACGTCGTTGTTGGCCCCCGCTCAAGGAGTGCGGTGGCGTTTCTAGGGGCAGAGCTTCCAGTCCCACTTCTGTCAAAGCGCCATCAATTCGATCCGCTGTCAATTCTGGATGGCCCAGCCGCAATTCTTCTAAAATTGTGCCGCCACAGAAATGTCGTTCGGGAAATTGAAATACCAAGCCTCCGAGTTGTTGCAAATGTTCCGAAGTTAATCGCTGCTCTCGCCAGAGAATCTCTCCACGGGACTTTTGTGCCAAACCCGCTAAGATTTCTAATAAGGTCGTCTTGCCAGAACCGCTACGGCCCACTATTAATCCCATCTCCTGCGGGGCCAATTCTAAATTAATGTCTTTCAGTATTGGTGTTGGGGTAGCTGCTGGATGGTAGAACAGATTTTTGAGATAAAGCATCTATTTTAGAAATTGAGTTTAGATTTTTAATTAACATTTTTCCCGAAAAGGGGTTTGTCGCTTTGCGAAGCTTGTGTTAACATTTGCAGTTGGATTCGTCTTGAGAGGAAAATAGTAAATATTTTCCTTATGGCTTTGAGGCTAGCAGAAAAAAGTAAAGAACCTAAATACCTCGGTAATATTAACAAACTATTACCATTACTCGGATAACTGATAATAGATACTTATGAAAAAAACCCTATCTCTGTTGTACCGTCGGTTGTCAATTCTCAAGAGGCTATCCGTCATAGCCAGCGCTACGGCGATCGGACTGAGTTTGTCGGTTTCTCCCGCTACTGGAGACCCATTTCGTCCCAATAATCCTACTCCTATTGGGGATAAAACTGAAGCGGCTTTTAGAGCTATGTTTGAAGAGGGGAATTATAAGGAGGCTAAAAGTTATCTCCAGCAAGCAGAGTTTGAAGAAAAAAACGAACCTCTTGCTTATGCGATGATGGCTTCTTTATCTTATTTGGATGAGGATTGGGATTCTTTAAAGGTTTATGCTTCTAGGACTCGGGAAGTAGCGGAAGAATTAATGGCAACTAACGCAGTTCGGGGCAATCTTTACGCGGGAACTGGTCATTTTTTAGAAGGGGCTCATATTATTACTACAGAGGGTGTATTGGCCGGTACTCCTAAAGCTCTTAATAAGTTGAAGGTAGTTTTACAGCATTTCGACGAAGCTGCCAAAGAAAACCCAAACGACCCAGAGCTAAATTTGCTCAAAGGATATATGGATTTATTGCTGGCAGTGAATTTGCCTTTCGCTAATCCACAAGATGCTATAGAAAAGTTAGAAGAACAGGCAAGTCCGAGCCATCTGGCGAATCGGGGAATAGCTATTGCTTATAGAGATTTGAAGGAGTACGATAAGGCTCTGGAATATGTGAATAAAGTTCTGGCAGAAACTCCTAATAATCCAGAAGTTTATTATCTCAAAGCTCAAATTTTAGTCTCTCAAGCAAGGGAGAATAATAACGATCTATCTCTGCGGGAGGAAGCAGATAAAAACTTTGAGATGACTTTGGCAAAGTCGGGGTTAATGCCGCGCCGGATGGTCGCTCAAATCTTTTTTGAACAGTGCAAAAATCTCAATAATATTGATGGTGGCGATCGCTCTTGCGACCCCATGCGCGATTCGATCCGCGACGGGGTTGGAACTTGGGGACCGAGTAGCGTACCTCAACTCTAATAGTTAGTTAGTTGTTAGTTGTTAGTTGACAATTAACAATTAACAATTATAGCCTTTTTCAAAATTATGAGGTACGCCCCTAAAACCCACCATTATCCCCCCAACGGATACGGGGGGACTTTTATGATTCTTCTCCCCCCTTATAATGGGGGGCAGGGGGGGATCGAAAATTCCTATCTCATACCGCTGACAATTAACAACTAATAATTAACAACTAACAGTTAACAATTATTAAAAACAATATGAAAATAAATTTTCGCGAGTTCGATGCATTCGATATCTGGATTTGGTTAAAATTCCAAACAGTTCCTTCCAACGGAGAAAAACAGTATATAGAAGAGGTTTTTGATTCCTGGTTTTTTCTAGGCAAATTGGGAGCGTTTAATGCGGAAAATTTCCAAGTTCAGGAGACGGGCATAGACCTTAGTTATATGGATTACGATCTGGAGAGAGCCGATAATAGCATGATGGCTTTGATGCACAATATTGGAAATATTGAGTATCAGGATTTGTGGGCTCGTTGTTGGTTCGATTTGGGAACGAGCGATGCTTTTGCTTTGGATGTTTTGATTAATGCTTTTCAACAATTGAGTAAAGAAATT
>CALKCV010000464.1 GCA_938083405.1 uncultured Microcoleaceae cyanobacterium
CTCAGAAACCCGGTTTTTCAAACAATACCTTGGCCAAAATAAAAATACCTTGAAAATACAAGAAAATGGCTAGCTCGCCCGCCAGAAACCGGGTTTTTTGAAAAAACCCGGTTTCTTAAATCTCCGTGCTGGCGAGGGTATTGCCTGTAAAAACCGGGTTTCTTGACCGAATAATGAAAAGGCTGCCAGTCACCTAGACTGGCAACCAACAGCAACCCCCGACGCGAGCGTCCGCGTTCAATACCCCTGCTAACCAACCATCAGTCTTAAGAATCGCGGAGCGCGATTACTACGAACTGTCGCTACGAACCCCCGCTAAATAACGCGATCGTTACCGCCATCTATCGGCACTTGTGCCCCAGTAGTCTTAGCAAACAAAGGTCCGCACATCTCGGCAACCAACTCCGCTACCTGATAACTGCTAACCTCCACCTTCAAAACGTTATTAGTCTTATACTCTTCGACGCTCAACCCATAATGTGCCGCCCGGGCCTTCAAAACCTCCTCAGTCCAGATCCCCGTATCGAATACCGCGTTGGGATGAGCGGAATTAATCCGAATATTATCGCCGCCCCACTCCAGGGCAGCCACTCGCGCCAACTGGTTCAACGCCGCCTTAGAAGCAGAATAGGCCGCAGCCCCCGGCCCCGGCGCATCGACATTTTTAGAACCAATTATCCCTACGCGCCCTCCCTTGGGTGCCAGCTTCAGGAAAGGATGGCACTCGCGCATCAAAGCCAGATTCGCATCCAGATTAATCGCCATCACGCGCCGCCATTCCTTCGTTGACAAAGACTCGATGCGACAACCGGCAGGAAAGATGCCCGCATTGAGGATTAACATATCGACACCGCCAAAAGTACGGGCGGCCCGTTCCAACGCATCCGCCAAAGCCTCCTCGTCCGTGACGTCGCAGGGGATGCCGCAAAAATCCGGGCGCTTGTAGAGTTCCGCTATCGCTTCATTAATATCCAACCCAACCACGGCAGCGCCCCGGCGCAACAAAGCATCCGCGCAAGCTTTACCGATACCCGAAGCGGCCCCAGTAACTAAGGCTACCTCTCCCGCAAACATCGGCGGTGCGCCACCCTTGCGCAGTTTCGCCTGTTCTAAGTCCCAATATTCCATATCGAAAATGTCTTTATTAGGAAGCGCCCGATAGCCGCCGAGAAGGGTCGCCCCCTCGATGACATCCATGGTGTGTTTGTAGATATCCGCTACTATCCCTGCTGCCTTCGCATTTTTCCCGACGGCGCACATCCCCCACTCTGGATGCAGAATTACCCTCGGCGCGGGGTCGAGGATAGTTTTCGGTTCCCGGGCGGTGGGGGAGTGTTCGGCAAAGTAGGCTTTGTAAGCTTGTGCATAAGCTTTCGCGTCCGTTCCGACCAAGGGTTTTTGTTTGGTGCGAATTACATGATCCGGAGTCGCCGGTCCTTGCCCTGAGATTTCCCCCAAGTCCTCTCGCCGGACGAATGCTAGGGTGCGATCGTCGTCGTGGAGAGTCATTATTACTGGAAAACCTGCGACTTCGGAAACTTCCCGGCGCAGGGCAGCTAAGGTGTTGCCCAACAGACGAGATGTCCGTTCTGCGCTTGGAACGGGATTTTCCCAGGCCCCATGCTGTTTTAAGTAGTCTTCTGCCAAGCTTACCAGTTGAATCATTCGTTCGTAAGATTCCCGGGCGGTTTCCCCAAAGGAGAAGATGCCGTGGTTCATCAGCAACATACCAACAGTTTTTTCCGTAGCCTCGGCGGCAAATTTTTCCGCACAGAGGCGGGCTAAGTCGAAACCGGGCATGATGTAGGGAACGATGACGATGCTGTCCCCGTAGATTTCTCGGACTCTTTCTAAACCGTTGGCGGTGTTGGTGATGGCAACTACGGCGTCGGCGTGGGTGTGATCGACGTATTTATAGGGCAGGGTGGCGTGGAGGATGGTTTCCACAGATGGCGATGGGGCGCTGGCCTTGGTCATATTCGTTTTGAGTTCGTTGACCATTTGGGGGTCCGAGAGCGATCGCAACTTTGCCAGTTTCAGCAGATGGGCCATCCGCACGGGAGAAAAACCAGCTTCTTCAATAGTGGCCAAGTCCCAACCGCTGCCTTTAACGTAGAGGAGTTCCTCTTCTTCGCCGAGAATATTCTCTTCTTTGATTTTTACCGAAGTATTGCCGCCGCCGTGGAGTACCAGAGAGGCATCGCGCCCTAAAAGTCTGGAGGTATAGACTCTTTGGGCGAGTTCTCCTTGATATCGTCCGGCTTCTTCTTCGTTCCACAAACTTTTCATAAACCTTCCTGGGTTGTTGTTTTATAATTAATAAATTAGCAAACTATCGGAACTAATCGAAAGAATATGCTTAAATCCTTAACCATAAAAAATTTCCGTTGTTTTGAAAATTTAACTCTCGAACCTTTAGAGTTAGTTAATTTGATTGGCGGCAGCAATAATACGGGCAAAACTGCTTTACTGGAAGCTATTTTCCTGTTAACTGGAGTTAGCGATCTAGAAAAGCCTTTGCAACTAAATTTTTTGAGAGGCATCGAGACAAAAACTTTTGAGATGAAAGACTTATGCCAGTGGATG
>CALKCV010000465.1 GCA_938083405.1 uncultured Microcoleaceae cyanobacterium
CTCCTTGTTCTGCCTTGCATTTCCCTTTTTCCTCTCTTTATTTTTTTATGGTTGTTTATTGCGACTCGATATTAGTGCTAAAGATGTAGTGACCGTTCTAACGTAATCGCTTTAGCGATTCATATCCATAATAAATAGCGATTAGCGATTACTACAAGCAAAATGTAGAGGCTAAAACACTACTTCTGACCCACTACCTTCTTCCCAAAACCAGCACTTTAGAAACATTACAAACTTTACGCAGCGAGGAGAGGTTTTGATTTACATCGATCGCCGTTCGTAGCAAGCACTCTTTCTGCTAGGAAATAAAGCGCTAAAGCGCTAAAGCGCTTACTACAAACTTACTCATTTCCAGTCCTGTAATGTAACCTTTTTCAGTTGCCCCATCGATAATTTTTCTGATAAATTCGGTTAATGTTTCTAAGACTTGTCGGCGGTCTAATTCAAATTGCTTTTCTTTCAGCGATCGCCCAAATTCTTTGAAAGTGCAGTTAATTATATCTCCCCGAGGCACAAACTTAAGAATTAGATGACAACTCTCGCTGAAATCTATTTCTATCGGTTTTCCCTCCGAAAGTGTTGATATTTTACTCGGCAATCTCTCCCAAATTAAAGCAATATCCGGTTCCAAAAATATTCGTTTCTTCTCATTTCCAACTTCTATTAATACTTGCCGATTATGTTCGTAACAAAACCTCCTCATTCCCATTGAAATATCCGAAAGTTCTCCTAACGGATCCTCTGGCGGTTCGGCGTAAGTTTCTACCCTAATCTCTTCTAATTTTAACGCAAATTTAGAAATATTTTTCACTGTTTTTACTCCTTAAAATTACTCAAAAACAAAGCTATGTACTACAGGATAACCAGCGTCTAAAGTTCCGTCGAAATTTCTTCTAATAAAGGCACGAGTGACATTTTCAGTTATATTGCCATCCGGGTGATAAACTCTACCAATAGAACGTTCAAAGTCAATAACATACCGACCGGGATATTGGGGTATGAATTTTTCTGCTTCTATCCAGTCTTTCTCATCGAACCATTGTCCTTGGTCAGTATTAGTGCCTCCTGCTCTTCCTATAAATCGATGAGACTTGCGTTTGGGACCGTGATAATTTTCTATATGGTCGTAAGCCTTCATCGATTTGGGATTATTCCACTGTGGTTCGCTGCCTTGTCCTATCCATTGACAACCGCTACCAACTTCGATGCTTCTATCTGTTATCTCTTCTTGTACGATTTTTATCGTTTCCGCATTTTCTTGTGAAGGTCCCGCTCTTCGCGCTTACTACAAACTTTAAAAAGTATCGATATCCTCGTCGTCTTCGGAGAATGGGTCGATCGCACTCGAAGCGTACTTTGAGGGAGGCCGATCGCTACTCCACGCCCACCAGGGATAATCGCACTGGCATAAATAAAACTCCTGCCACTTGCGACGGTGGTTCTCCGTATAGACGGGCGATCGCCTATTTATCCAAACCTCTTGCGCTTCCAGACTGCTCGCACCGCATTTAGGACAGCAAAACTGGACGGCGTGGCCCGCAGATTCCGTCCACTCTGGAGGGGTCATTTTAAAAGCTTCCATTTTTAACCTAAATTCATTAACACAAAACGTTCACTTTGTCAAGACTTTAGCTAATAGATTAATTAACTAAAAAGAAATAATTGATAACTTTTGCTTATAAATGTCGCCAAAGGACTAATTGCCATCAACAATAGTCAACTAACTACAGATTTTAACGCTTATGAGTTAATCTGAGTTGTCATAAACTGAAAACCGCTCCTAGTCCTCCACCTCGGAGAAATCAACAATGAATCCATTATTAAACCTCATATCCCTCTTAGGAATAGTCGCCCTCTGCTTCATCGCCTGGCTGGGTTCTGAGAATCGGCGGGTAATTCCCTGGAACGTAATAATTTGGGGTATCGGACTGCAAATGGCCCTCGGATTATTTGTCTTCGTCCTCCCCACCAGAGACATAATCGCCGGCCTCAACGACCTGCTCAACGCCGTCCTCGATGCCTCGGATGCCGGGGCCAAATTCCTCTTCGGTAACATCCTGGCCAGAGACTTCGCCGCCCAGCCAGGGCCAGGACCGGCAGCCCGCTGGATTGCCAGAACCGTCCTTCCCCCCTTTACGGCAGTTCCAGGCGATCGCCTCGGCACCGACAACCTCGATCTAGGCTACATCTTTGCCTTTCGGGCCCTATCGCAAATCATCTTTTTCTCCGGCCTAGTAGCCCTATTGTATCGGCTGCATCTCATCCAGCCGGTGGTACAGGTTTTCGCGAAAATCTTCCAAAAAACCATGAAAATTAGCGGCGCGGAGTCTCTCTCTGGGGCCGCGAATATTTTTGTCGGCATCGAGTCGGCGATCGCTGTCAAACCCTATCTACTAAATATGACCCGCAGCGAACTCTGCGCCATCCTCGCCAGTTGCTTCGGTTCCATCGCCTCCTCAGTCTTAGCCATCTACGCCGGATTATTAAGAACGACCTTTCCCTCAATTACCGGACACTTAGTATCCGCCTCAATAATGACCATTCCCGCCTGTTTCGTCCTCTCGAAAATCTTAGTCCCAGAAACGGGGGAACCAGAAACAATGGGCAACATACCGCCAGACAAGGAAGAAGAAGACCCCACCAAACGCCCGAGTCCCATGGACAGTCTCATCGTCGGCGCCTTGGATGGAGTGAAAATGGCGGTAGGAATTGCGGCGGTGTTGATTGCCATTCTCGGTTTGCTAGCCTTAGTTAATAAAGTATTCGACGGCTTGGGAGGCTTACCAGTTATCGGTTTTATTTTTGAATACATTTCTATACAGAATATTTTGGGAGCATTATTTTTGCCCTTAACCTTTTTAACCGGTGTCTCTCTGGAGTGGAACGAATTGTGGCAAGCATCTCTGATGATCGGACGCAGATTATTTGAGACCAGCATCCCGCCCTATTTAACCCTAGCCCGGTTAAATGAAGCGGGGGAAATTAGCGATCGCGCCATGTTAATCGTAAGTTACGTCCTCTGCGGCTTCACCCACCTCGCCTCCTACGGCATCTTCGTCGGCGGTTTGTCGAATTTAATTCCTAACAGGCGATCGGAAGTCTCCTCCCTCGGAGTCAAAGCATTATGGGCGGGTACTCTCGCTACCATTATGACCGGCTGCAT
>CALKCV010000466.1 GCA_938083405.1 uncultured Microcoleaceae cyanobacterium
ACCAGAGGAGGATTATTCTTGCGTCTTAACTTCTTTTGAGTTACCATCCGGTTACAGTTACGAACAAATTCACGATACTCTCAAGGAGGCGGGTTTTGTCATTTATGCCGGACAAGGGGGGCTTAGAAATTTAATTTTTCGCATTGCTAATATGGGGGATATTCAAGATGAAGATTTACAACATCTCTTGAAGACTTGCCAAGATTTGTTTGGCTCATTATAGTCAAACTTTTAGAATATAAAGAAAAGATCGGTAAATTATGAAAATACAAAGAGCAGTAATTTTAGCTGCCGGAATGGGAACCAGACTGAATGAATTGGGGCGATCGCCACCGAAAGGATTCTTAAAATTTGGAGAAAAAACTATTATTGAAGAGTCTCTAAATCGTTGAGCGCGATCGGGTATCCAACGGATTATTATCGTAACGGGGCATCTGTCTGAATTTTACGAAAAATTAAAGGAAAGCTATGGGGAAAAGATTATAACAATACACAACCCCAAATATGCCAATTCGGGTTCGATGTATTCCCTCTATTGCGCCAGAGAAGAGATCGATGGTAATTTTCTTTTATTAGAGTCAGACTTAATTTACGAGCAACGGGCTTTAGAAACAGTTCTCGACTTTCCTGAAGATAATGTTATTTTACTCTCCGGTCCGACCAATGCTGGAGATGAGGTTTATGTTGCAACTTCGGGTAAAACGATAGTTGCGATGTCTAAAGATAAAACCAAATTAAGCAATCCCATTGCCGGGGAATTAGTGGGAATTTCCAAAATTTCTAAGCCTCTATTTGAGATAATGTTAGATCGAGCCAGAATAAAGTTTGCTAATAGCCTCAAGGTTGATTATGAAACCGATACTTTGGTTGATGCCGCAAAATCTTATCCGGTTTACTATAAAGTAGTGGAAGATTTACTTTGGTCGGAAATTGACGATCGCCAACATTTACTCAGAGCCAAAGAAGAAATCTATCCCGCCATTGACAAAAAAGAGCGAATTTGTCAGTAAATTAGCAACAAAATAGATTCCCAATAGCCTATTTTATTAAGATTATTAGGAGAGTAAAAATGCAGAACAATTGGCAATATATCTGGAATAAGCGCCAGATAAAAACTATAGAAGATAAAACTTTATCTGCCTTGTTAGCCGCAGATGGTTTTGATAGTATGGGAACGCAATTTACAGAAGAAGCTTGGTTAGAATTCGTGCAAACTCTGGGAACTAAATTAAAAATAAAACCAGATGATTCCCTCTTTGAAGTTGCTTGCGGTGGGGGGGCTTTTCTGTATCCTTTCTATCAGCAAGGAAACCCAGTATCAGGAATTGATTATTCAGAAAAGTTGGTCGAAATAGCCCGCGATTTTATGCCAAAAGCGACGATTAACCTTGCTGAAGCTATAGACATTCCCAAAGAAAAGAAGTTCGATATAGTAGTTTCTTTCGGGGTATTCCATTATTTTCCTACTTATGATTATGCCGCTACGGTGACTCGAAGTATGGTAGAAATTGCTAACAAAAGCATCGGAATTTTTGACCTTCCCGATTGGTCGAAAAAAGAAACAGCTTTCGAAACGAGAAAATCCGCCATCGGAGAGCAAGAATATGAAGAAAAATACCAAGATTTACAGCATTTATTTTACCAACAAGATTGGTTTCAAGAAATTCTGAAGGATGAATCGGTGGAGATAATCTTTGAAAATCAAAGTCTTGCCAATTATATCAATTCCAAACATCGTTTTAATGTCTTTATTCAGAAGAAAAATTAAAGGTAGTCCTAAAGAAGTAGTGATTTTTAATAGATCTCGCCGCAATTGTTTGAATCAAATCTTGAGCTAGTCCCTTTTTTTTCCTTCTAATCTTTAGCAATTAGCACTATGAGCCTGTTGCCTGAGCGTCAAATCACTACTTGTGACTCACTACCGAAAAGCGATCGCGTTCGCCCCGAACATGAGAACCACTCGCAGCAGCGCCAAACTATTACTAAATCCAAACACAACTTTCTCTCTGGAAGCCTTTCGCCAGTGCGAAACTTGCCAATTGAAATGCTACGGCTGCTTTCCTCCCCCCAGAAAGGATGACCGAAATCTACCAATATCTCTGCGGTGGAACGCAGCACGTCTGCCACAGCAACTCCAACTATGCTTGTCGTGGCGCTAGAAATATCCAACTGCGACTGTTCACTCTCCTGGCACAACTGCCCGAACCCACGGACGAAATTAACGCATTCGCCATCCAGCGTTTAAAATTGAAAAACTAAAATATGTCTACAGTACTGCTTTAACAATCATTAAACAAGGCTTTTTATTAATCAATAAAAAGCCGTAAAACCTATTATTATTTGTCATTTAACATCCAATCTAAATCAAATAAAAACTTGTTTTCTAGCGATCGCTCTACCTCTTTGCCAGAGAAAATAGATTGCCGTTCGCGAATAAATAGTCCAATTGTTACTGGCGTTTCTACAGCGTCGGAACCTACCGCGATAAATACCCCTACCCTAAAACCGCCCTTCACCCAACCAGACTTTTTTACCTGAAAACTTGGTTAGCAATGTTTAAATCGTCTTTTAGATGCTCTGGGCGAGATGTTTTTTCGGGGAGCACGTCAGCTTTGTAAATTAATTTTTTTCTGCCAACTAACAACTGACAACTAACAACTAACATGCATCGGCAAGTTTTTGGTTCGCTTCAAAAGTGACGTGCTCCCGTTTTTTCGTCAGGTTGGTTTGTACTATTTGTTCAAAAGGAGCGATCGCTCGGACTCCTATCATCAGAAAGTAGTAAAAAAAAGTAATTATTAGTAACAATTTTTCTATAAAGACCCAAAGCATCGAATTGAAACAATAGTTAACGAGCTTGATAACTTAGTCATCAAGCTAAAATATCTCGAATAACATTCATCGGTTAAAGCAAAACTAACCCTCAAATTAAGAGGGTTAGCGGCTAATTTAATCCCTATTTGTTATGAGAATACGCCTTTTTAGCGTTTTATCTCCTTCAAAGCATCGTACAATCGCTGTACTTAATAATTAGATAGCTTTCTTTTCTCTGCGATAAAAACGCACGACTTAAAATATTCGTAGCCCGCTCCTTTTGCTATTTTTAATTTGTCATATTCCGATTCAATAATAACTTTTATTAACGAAGTTTTTAAACTTAATAATATTTTGATTTTCATTCAGTGACAACGTGGGTTATAACATAAGGCCACAATAGGGTTTATTGATAACGCGGTAATTGTTTTAATTCCGCCAATTACCGCGTTCCAAATTACCCCCAACTAACCATTAAAACCATCTAACCCTCCAAAATCATCATTAGTGGAAGGCTCCGAAGTAGAAACCTCCAAGGGAAAAGTCTCATCATCAGAAACCTCATCAAAATCCTCATCCTTACCGTCAAAATCATCATCATCATAAACCTGCCCGTCGGCTGCCTCATTCAAAACCCCTGCAGGAAAAACCTCTTCCACAAACTCCTCTTCATCGGGAACATCCTCATCCCAACCATCCCAACGTTGAGAATCGTTAGCCACATCCTCATAAGCATTAAACCCAGTCCCCGCAGGAATCAACCGCCCGATAATCACGTTCTCCTTAAGTCCGCGCAACCAGTCGGATTTGCCTTCGATCGCTGCTTCTGTCAAAACCCGAGTGGTCTCCTGGAAGGATGCAGCGGAGATGAAACTATCCGTATTCAACGAAGCCTTAGTTATCCCCAAAAGCATCGGCGTATATTCTGCCCCAGCGCCCCCAGTAATAGCCATAGCCTCGGAAACCTGTTCCACCTGGCGCAACTCCACCAACTCTCCGGGCAGCATAGTGGTATCCCCACCGTCGTCGATACGCACCTTAGCAGTCATCTGACGAACGATAACCTCAATGTGTTTGTCGCTAATATCAATGCCCTGAGACTGATAAACGGATTGCACCTCGCTCACCAAAAACAACTGAGCCGCTGCAAAAGCCTTCAAAGCGGCTTCATAATTAGACAAACTCTCCTTGTAATAGTTGTAATGAATCTCCAATATCTCGTGAGGGTTGCGGGGGCCGTCGCTCAATGGTTCCCCCACATCCACCCGCTGCCCGTCGCTAACTATTGGATTTTGCCCTGGTCCCAAAGGATACTGAGCGACGGTGCCATCGTCGGCGATAACGCTCAATTCCACGACATCATCGGAGACTTTTACGCTTACCGAACCCGGTGTCGAAGCTAAGACACAGGATTCGCGAGGTTTGCGGGCTTCTAATAATTCTTCGATTCGTGGCAATCCCTGAATAATATCCCCGGTTTTGGCTCGCTCGAATACTAACAAGACTAAGTTATCGCCGCGCTGAACTAAATCTCCTTCTTCCGCGAGCATGATGGCTCCTGGAGAAACGCGATAAGGACGGGCGCGACGCAATACTAAGGAGCGATCGCTCTTTTGGGAGACTAAACCGGATTCTTCTAAATAAACTCCAGGGGCTACTTGGGTACCGGCTATTAATAATTGCCCGGGGGCGATGTTGGGAAAAATTTGCTCTCGAAGGTCCAAGCGGGTTAAGTCAGCCGATCGCACTACCAGGACGCGGCGAACTGCTTCTGCCCCTTCGCGGATTCCGCGTATTTCCCCTGCCTCTTTGGAGAGTATTTCGGTGCGGGCGACCACATCTCCTGGGGCGATGCTGTCTCCATCTCGGACTAATACGCGAGTGTGAGTGCTGCCGGTGGTGGTGTCGCCGTCTAAATCCCGGCGGATTACTAGGGATTCTAATATGACTAATTGCAGGCGCATGGCTCCTTCCTCCTCGGGGTCGCTTAGGAGTTCGATGTCCGCTGCTAGCTGGGGGGCTTCTTCGCCTATTTCTAGGACTAATTGGGTGCGCAACAGTTCTACTCCTTCGACGGATTTTACTCGTTCTCCGTCTTTGAAGGGCAAGCGTTGAACTGCTCGCAGTTCTATGGATTCGCTGATGGAACTTTGGGAGGGGATTGGGGGGCTGTCGGGTACGGCAAATTCCATGGCGGGTCGTAATAGCAAGCCTAGTCCTTCGGGGGTTTCGACGAATTCGACGTATTTCATTTCCGATACCGTCAGACCGGGTACGATTTCTTGGCCGGGTCGGGCTATTTGGCCGTCGAACATGGTTAGTTCTTCGATGTTGGCTTCGAAGTCTCCGGTATGGAGTTCTCCTGGTTTGATGGTTACTTCTCGCAGGATGTCGTTTTTTTGGTGGACTTCTACTACCCCGGCGCTTTGGCAGAAGACTTCTTTTACTATTTCGGTTCCTGCTTCGACGTATTGTCCGTCTTCTACTATGAGCAGGGAACTGTCTTTGTTGACTTCGTGGCATTCTTCCGGTATCCAAAGCAGGGTGCCGCCTTTTACGACTTCGTGGCCTTGTTTGGCTTTGCCTCGCCGTACTTCCACTCCGGCGTATTTGATGGTGCCTCCGGTGGTGGTGCGGTAGCTGTCGTCAACCATTTCGGCTATTACTTCGCGATCGCCTACTTTACTGCCGGGGGCTACTTTGAGGGCGAATTTGTGACTGCTTTGGGTTTCGATGATGTATTGTTCGCGGTTGGCTATGCTTTCTACTCGTACTACGGCTTGGTCTAGCAGGACGCTGGCTGTGATTACTTCGATTTCTTTGGGTAGGGGTGGGGCTAGGGCGGATTCGCTTATGTGTTCTGGGGGTTCGCTGTTTTCTAGGCGTACTACTCCTCCGTGTTCTGTTATTAGTTTGGTTTCTGCGAGGATGCTGCCGAGTTCGATGCGCGAGCCGTTTTTGACTACCGCTTCTGCGCCGGGGGGTAGGTTATATACTTCTCCTGCTAGTATCCAGATTAAGCCGCCTCGGGAGGCTATGCGGGTGGTGCTGCCTGTGCGGTCGGTTTTTTCTTCTTGGGCAAGGTCGGCGAATAATACTTCCCCGGCTAGGTCGCTTGCTACGTCTTTGGTTACTTTTTCGGTGGTTTTTCTGACGCTTCCGGCTTTGGGGACTTCGGCGAGGATTGCTCCTGTTTTTACGTTTTGGCCGTGTTTTACCATCAAGAGGGCCCCTTGGGATAGGGGTATGGTTTCTTGTTTGGTTTCTCCTGTTATGGTTATGGTTGCGTTGCTTTCTACCACTAGGGATTCGTCGCCGTGGCGGGTGCGGAAGGGACGATAGCGCAGGGTTGGGGGAAATTGAACTTGGCCTGTTAGGGGGGCGGTTACGGTGCGTATTGCTTCCCCGGTGAATACTCCGCCGGTGTGGAAGGTGCGCATGGTTAATTGGGTTCCGGGTTCGCCGATGGATTGGGCGGCGATGATGCCGATTGCTTCTCCCATATCTACTAGGTGGGCGTGGGCGAGGCTCCAGCCGTAACAGTATTGGCATACGGACCGGGGGGATTCGCAGGTTAGGGGGGAGCGTACTTGTAGTTGCTGGACTTTGGCAAAGCCTATGGCTTCGGCTAGTTCGTCGGATATGGGCTGGTTGCGTATGGCTTGTTCGGTGCCTGCCGCTACTATTTCTCCGGTTTGGGGGTTGACTACTTCGGCGGCTAGGACTCGTCCGAGGAGTCGGTCTTTTAGGGGGATGAGGACGCGATCGCCTTCCATCATGCTTGTTACGTTTATGCTTCGTTTGGTTCCGCAGTCTATTTCTCGGACGATGACGTCTTGGGAGACGTCCACTAATCGTCGGGTGAGATAGCCCGAGTCTGCGGTGCGCAGGGCGGTATCGACTAAGCCTTTGCGAGCGCCGTAGGAGGAGATTATGTATTCGGTGACGGTTAGTCCTTCGCGGAAGTTGGTTTTTATGGGCAGGTCGATGATTTCTCCTTGGGGGTCGGCCATGAGGCCGCGCATTCCTACTAATTGCCGCACTTGGGAGATGTTGCCCCGGGCACCGGAGAAGGCCATCATATATACGGAGTTGAGGGGGTCGCTGCTTTTGAAGTTCCGCACTACTTCGTCTTTTAGGGCTTCTGAGGTGTTGTTCCAGGTGTCGATTACTTTCTGGAATCTCTCTACTTCTGTTATTTCTCCTTTGGTGTAGCGGTCTTCGGTGGTGCGGATTTCTTCTTCGGCGAATTCTATTAGTTCCCGTTTCGATGGCGGTACTTGCAGGTCATCTACGCTTATGGACACTCCCGCTCTCGTTGCGTACTTAAATCCTAAGTCTTTCAGTTTGTCCGCTACCGATGCCGTCCGGGCCGTTCCATAGTAGCTGAACGACCAGGAGATTAGTTTTTTGAGTTGACCTTTGTTGATTACTTTGTTTCTAAATATCATAGCGAGTGTCAGTTGTTCCTTCTTGGTTTTCTGTTTACTAATCGATGTCTTTATAAGTTAAGTAGTTAACTATTTGATAAATAGTGTTTCGAGCCACACCGTATTCTAATGCCAGTTTTTTTTGGCTTTTTCCTCCTGCATAATCGCGGCGAATTCTCCGTATTTCCGTCTCGCTAAACAATCTCGGATTAGTTTGGCGACCTTTGGAGACAGCATCCATTATATTTTCTATTTGAGTTCCTTCAAATAAATGTTCTGGATTGATACAAGCCGGTTTATCGCAACTGTGACAAGCTACCATACCTGAGAGCAAATCTCGCCCCAGTTTTTCTTTTAGAGCCAGACGGTGTACCGAGGCCGGTCGCTCGCCATTAATCCTTTTATAACCGTAGCCGCCGGGATGAATGAAACCTTGATAAATTAGACATCCTTTATCGTCCGATTCATCGAGTCTTGTTTCCAAGGATGGCGGAACTATGATGATATCTTCGGGAGGTTTAGGAAAGCTTAAAACTCGCCTAATTGTGTCTCTACTAACTTCATATTCTTTGGCTAATCTTGTATTCGTATATCCTTTTTCGCTTTTTTCGTGTATTTCTAAAACTTGAACTGCATTGAGTTTATAACTACGAGACAGGTGTTTATGCTTGTTATCTTTACGACCTTTAACTATCGCATCTTGGGTGTTTTCCTTCGAGGTTCCTACTAGGAGATGTTCCGGGTTTATGCATCGGCGATTGTCGCACAGGTGCATTACTACCAGTCCTTCTTCTATTTCTTTTCCTGAGTTTAGTTCTACGACTGCTCGGTGAACGAGTTTGTATTTACCGTTTACGAGTTTGTGACCGTATCCAGTTGCACGAAGAGCACCCGTCCAGATAACGCAATCATTACTAGCAAGTAGCCCCGTAATTCCCGGAGCTACTGTTACGCGATCGCCTGGTATGAAGTCATCAAACATTAGTATTAATTGGGAACGCTAGAACCAAGGGACGCGGGAAATTTACTTATCTACCGCGTTCCAAAAAACTGACAATTAATTATCGATCGTTAAAGCCTCAGCTATGGTTCGGTTTAAAATTATGCGACCTGGTGTCGTCAAAACATACTGAGTCAAAGGAGTTCCTGCAAGGTAACGTACCTGACGGGATTTGATATAAACCTTTCTTAATTTTCCATCAGCATTGTAATGACAGCGATAGAGTTCATAATATTTTACCGCGCCACCATCTGTCCCATTTTCCACACGAATTGGTTCCCCCAAGGCCCTCGGTAAAATCTTGCTATCCAGGGGCATCCAATACACTTTTACTACGCTCCCATCCGACATCACCTGTTCGGATGGGGGCATTTCTTCTGGTTTATCCGTCTCCACCTTAACATCGTTGGCTAACCGCACGAATGCATAAGTATGCAAGCTGACCTGAGAATGTTCGTAAGCGGCGATCGCTGCCTCTATATTTGCGAAGTAAAATACAGACCCCGTTTGTTCTGCATGATTCTCTGCCGTCAAATAGTAACAACCCAAAACCATATCCTGGGACGGAGTAATAATCGGACGGCCCGTGGCAGGAGATAGCACATTGTTAGAGGCAAGCATCAGCAGTCTTGCTTCTGCTTGTGACTCTAGCGATAGTGGTATATGTACTGCCATTTGGTCGCCGTCAAAATCGGCGTTAAATGCCGGACATACTAGAGGATGTAGTTGTATGGCTCTTCCTTCTACAAGAATCGGTTCAAAAGCCTGTATTCCTAACCTATGCAATGTGGGAGCTCTATTAAGCATAACTGGATGCCCCTCGATCGCTTCTTCCAACACATCCCAAATACTGGCATCGCCTCGTTGAATTAATTTTTTAGCTGCCTTGATATTATTAACCAACCCCTGCCGAATCAACTTATGAATTACAAAAGGTTGAAACAGTTCTATGGCCATTTCTCGCGGCAAACCGCATTGATGAATCTTCAAATTAGGACCGACCACAATTACCGATCGCCCGGAATAATCAACCCGTTTACCCAACAAGTTCTGCCTAAACCGCCCCTGTTTCCCCTCAATAATATCGCTTAGAGACTTCAACGGTCGATTATTCGCACCCACCACAGTACGACCCCTCCGACCGTTATCTATCAGAGCATCCACAGCCTCCTGCAACATCCGTTTCTCGTTGCGAATAATAATCTCCGGTGCCAATATCTCCTGCAATCGTGCCAGTCGATTATTTCGATTAATCACCCGCCGATACAAATCGTTTAAATCGCTGGTTGCAAATCGTCCTCCATCCAACTGCACCATCGGACGCAAATCTGGAGGTATCACCGGAATTACATCCAAAACCATCCATTCTGGTCTAGCACCGGTCGCAATAAAGTTATCTATCACCCGCAAGCGCTTAATTAACTTCGCCCGCTTTTGACCCCGAGAGTTAGCAATATCCTCTCGCAATTT
Organism: uncultured Microcoleaceae cyanobacterium; assembly: GCA_938083405.1. Classification (GTDB taxonomy): domain Bacteria; phylum Cyanobacteriota; class Cyanobacteriia; order Cyanobacteriales; family Microcoleaceae; genus CALKCV01. The sequence goes on from CALKCV010000466.1 coordinate 9,715, forward strand.
CTCCGCTTCTTCCTCTAAAGGAATATTCTCTAAAAGTGTTTTCAGAGCTTCCGCACCAATGCCTACCTCTACCCCTACTATAGTCGAATCCTCATCGTAGATGGCATCTTCTATTTCCAACCACCGATCTTCGTTAAGCAATTGTTTGTAACTTAACTCCTCGTGGTTCCCCGGATTTAAAACACAATATGCGTTAAAATAAACGATTTGTTCTACATCCCGCAATGGCATATCCAACAATATTGCCATGTAGCTCGGAATCCCTTTTAGATACCAAACATGAGTTACCGGGGCTGCTAATTTGATATACCCCATGCGATGGCGTCTAACCCTCGATTCTGTCACTTCTACGCCGCATCTTTCGCATACTATCCCGCGATGGCGAACTCTTTTATATTTTCCGCAATGGCATTCCCAATCTTTGGCCGGACCGAATATCCTTTCGCAAAAAAGGCCGTCCATTTCCGGTTTTAAGGTTCTGTAATTAATGGTTTCCGGCTTGGTTACTTCCCCTACTACTTGTCCGTTAGGCAGGGTTCTTTCTCCCCAGTTACGGATTCTTTCTGGAGATGCCAAGCCTATTTTAACGTAGTCAAATCTCTGCTCTTGTTTGGGCATTTTTTTAATTAATAATTAATAATTAATAATTAATAATTGTCTTTCGATCATCTTTAATTATTAATTGTTTTCTGTTGTCTGTCGTTAATTAACAATCAACAATTGTTAATTGTTAATTGTTAATTATTAATTGTTAATTATTCATCCTCATCCTTTTGACCCAAAGACTCATAAACCGGTCTAGAAGGCAAGCGAGTACGCTGCATATCCGCCATCAAATCCACCTCCACATCGCGACTAATCCCCGTCTGTTCGTCAACCTCGACCTTGTGCGCGGCAATATCCAAACACAAAGACTGCAACTCGCGCATGAGAACCTTAAAAGATTCCGGCGTACCCGGTTTAGGAATAGCCTTCCCCTTAACGATCGCATTCAAAGCCTCATTCCGCCCCTGCATATCGTCAGATTTAACCGTCAACAACTCCTGCAAAGTATAAGCCGCCCCAAAAGCCTCCAAAGCCCAGACCTCCATCTCCCCAAACCGCTGGCCCCCCTGTTGCGCCTTACCGCCCAAAGGTTGCTGAGTCACCAAAGAATAAGGCCCCGTCGAACGAGCGTGAATCTTATCATCTACCAAATGAACCAACTTCAACATATAAGCAATCCCCACCGTCACGGGGCGATCGAACCTCTCCCCTGTCCTGCCGTCATAAACCCAAATCTTCCCTGCATTATTCTCATCAAAAGCCCAATCATTACCGGAAATCTCCCGACCCCAGCGCAACATCCCATGAACAGTAGAACGAGACATCTCTGCCCCGTGCATCTCATCAAAAGGCACGCACTTAAACCGCGCCCCCAAAAGTTCCCCTGCCCAACCCAACAAACACTCAAAAATCTGTCCCACATTCATCCGCGAGGGAACCCCCAAAGGATTCAACACCACATCCAGGGGCCTGCCGTCGGGCAAAAATGGCATATCCTCAACCGGCAGGATGCGAGAAACAATACCCTTATTACCGTGTCGTCCGGCTACCTTATCCCCCACCTGAATCTTGCGCTTTTGAGCGACATAAACCCGCACCACCATATTAGCCCCGGGCGGCAGTTCGTCGCCCTTCTCCCGGGTAAACACCCGCACATCTACCACGCGGCCCTTTTCCCCATTAGGAACCCGCAGAGAATTATCCCGCACGTCCCGAGCCTTCTCCCCAAAAATAGCCCGCAGCAGTTTCTCCTCTGGCGGTTGGTCGGACTCCCCCTTTGGCGTCACCTTCCCCACCAAAATATCCCCCGACTCTACCCAAGCGCCGATGCGGATAATACCTTGGTCGTCTAAATTGCGCAACCCCTCTTCCCCTACATTAGGAATTTCCCGAGTTATCTCCTCGGGTCCTAACTTAGTTTGACGGGCTTCGATTTCAAACTTTTCGATATGGATGGAAGTGTAAACATCCTCGGCTACTAGACGCTCGCTAATAAGGACAGCATCTTCGTAGTTATAACCTTCCCAGGGCATATAAGCCACCAGAATGTTTTGGCCCAATGCCAACTCCGCTCCTTCTGTTGAGGAACCGTCGGCTATTACCTGGCCAACCTCCAAGCGATCGCCCTCATAAGCCAGAGGTCGTTGGTTTAGACAAGTATCCTGATTGGAACGGGTGTACTTGCGCAAATCGTAAGTTAACTCCTCCCCGCTATCCCCAATTACTTTCATTGTGGTCGCATCCACATAAGTTACGAATCCATCCACCGGAGAAACGATTACCATCCCCGAGTCCCTGGCTGCTTGAGTTTCCAAACCTGTCCCCACTAGAGGCCGTTCGGGCTTCAGCAGAGGGACGGCTTGCCGCTGCATATTAGACCCCATTAAAGCCCGGTTGGCATCATCGTGTTCCAGGAACGGTATCAACGAAGTGGCCACGGATACCACCTGAACTGGAGATATAGCTACAAAATCCACTTGCAAAGGGCTTGTGGTTGTAAAATCTTGGCGATAGCGCACGGGTACGATTTCCCCCAAAATGTATCCCTCCGCGTCGGTGCGGATATCTCCTGGGGCTACGCGCAAATCGTCTTCTTCGTCTGCGGTCATATAAATTGGAGGGCGATCGCGCAATACCCGGCCATTTTCCACCGGATAATAAGGTGTTTCAATAAACCCGTAGGAATTTACCCGAGCGTGAGTTGCCAAAGAACCGATCAAACCTGCATTCGGCCCTTCTGGTGTTTCAATAGGACAGATGCGCCCGTAGTGGGACGGGTGAATGTCGCGTACGGCAAAACCGGCTCGCTCCCTGGTCAGTCCTCCGGGCCCCAGGGCGGAAATGCGGCGTTTGTGAGTGAGTTCGGCCAGGGGGTTTGTTTGGTCCATGAATTGGGACAACTGACTGGAACCGAAAAATTCCTTAATAGCGGCTACTAACGGTTTGGGATTGACCAAACTTGCCGGGGAGAGGGAGTCGCTCGGAGAAACGGTCATGCGCTCGCGGATTATCCGCTCCAGCCTGTTCAAACCTACCCTTATTTGGTTTTGCAGCAATTCCCCTACGCTGCGCACCCGCCTGTTCCCCAGGTGGTCGATATCATCGGTTTGGCCCGTGTCGAATTCTAAGTTTATTAGATAGTCGATGGCGGTTAGGATATCTTCTTTGGTTAATACTCTGGTGGTGTCGGGGATGGAGAGCCGCAGTTTTTTATTAAGTTTGTAGCGGCCTACTTTGCCGAGGTCGTAACGCTTGGGGTCGAAGAAGCGAGACATTAACAGTTGTTCTCCACCCGCTACCGTTGGCGGTTCCCCGGGACGGAGCTTGCGGTAGAGTTCCATCAGGGCTTCTTCTTCTTGGAATTGGCCTTCTTTTTCGATGGTTTTTTGAAAGTATTCGGGGTGGCGCAGGGAGTCGAAGATTTCGCTATCGCTCAGGCCCAGTGCTTTGAGCAGCACTTGGGCTGAGAGCTTGCGGGTTTTGTCTATGCGCACCCAGACTAAATCGTTTTTATCGGTCTCGAATTTCAACCAGGCCCCACGGTTGGGAATCAGACTGGCGCTGAAGGTGCGCCGTCCGCTTTTATCGACTTCTGATTTGTAATAAACTCCGGGCGATCGCACTATTTGGTTTACTATTACTCGTTCGGCTCCGTTGATTATGAAGGTGCCTCGGTCTGTCATTAACGGTAGGTCGCCGATGAAGACTTCTTGTTCTATCATCTTCCCGGTTTCTTTATTTAGCAGTCTCGTGGGGACGTACATTTGCACTGCGTAGGAACTGTCTCGCTGTTTCGATTCCCGTTCGTTGTATTTGGGTTGTTTTAGTTTGTAGTTTTGGGCGAGGAAGTGCAGTTCTAGTTTGCCGGTGTAGTCGGTTATTGGGTAGAAGCTTTCTAGTTCTTCTATGAGGCCGCGTTCTAAAAACCAACGAAAGCTGGAGCGCTGGATTTCGATTAGGTCTGGTAGTAAAAATGCTGTTTTTGTGTTTTCGTTGCCTATTTTTAAGTGTCGATTTATCATTGGTTAGTTGTCAGTTATTGGTTGAATTTTTTTTAGACAAATGTCCATTTTAAGGGCATTAATTAGTCTGTATTTTCTCTTTAAAAGTATGTATTTTTAACCTTTTTGATGATATAATAAATATTGTAAAAAAAGGGACCGCCCCAAAATTATTAAAAATAAGGCGGGCCCTTAACAAAATAAACTTGAGGACCATTATGCCACAAAAAATCACATCTGAAGACTTAAAAGATGTATTGACGATCTTGCGAGAGATTATCAGGAATCAAGCGATAATTGAAGGTTCCGTCGAACTCCTTGAAAAAGGAGAGAACTGCGATTTGGTAATCCGAATGCTCAAAGCGTATCTTCTGTCTGAACCAGAAACCAAGCTCGAAAAAATTGCTTCGCTGCTGAACAAGCTAAAACTTATCATGTCTATTGATGAAATATCCGACCGCATGGACAAAGAAGAAAAGCAAAAAAAAGAACAGTTAGACCTAACCAAAGATTTGTGGTCATAACTAAATCTTAACAAGTAGAAACTTTACCCTCTTTATTAAGAGAGGGTAAAGTTGCTACTTACCTGTTTAAAAGGAGTTGTAATTTTTTGTTGTCTTCATCGTTTAAATTATCGCCTAGCTTCTCAATTTTAGTTCTGGATTTAAGCTTTTCTCCTTCGTTTACAAAACCTAATAAATCGCAAAAATCAAAAGAAGCGCGTTGAGAAATTTCTAGTAAATCTTCTTCTGAGTCATTAATAACCTTTCTTAAAGCATCTTCAATGTTCATAATTTTTACCGTTTAATCTAACCCAATTCCATTATAACACGCTTAAGCGCGAAAAGAACAATTCTTCAGCATTTTTAG
>CALKCV010000467.1 GCA_938083405.1 uncultured Microcoleaceae cyanobacterium
TATCAAGTCGCAATAAATAACCTTTATAAAATCAAAAGATTAAAAAGGGGAATGCAAGGCAGAACAAGGATTCCAGATATTTTCCTCAATTATTAATTATTAATTATTAATTGTTAATTGTTATAAAGCGATTACTACGAAAGGAAACAAGGAATTATGACTATTTATTTTTACGGCACTCGCAGCGAATACGGTTGTTTTTCTAATTTTTCCCCTCACGGTGTTGAATTAGATGGGTTGTGGTGGCCGACTAACGAGCATTTTTTTCAGGCACAAAAGTTTGCCGGGACGCCTCATGCCGATGCCATTCGCCAGGTGAAGACTCCCAGAGACGCGGCGAAGATGGGGCGCGACCGCTCTCGTCCTTTGCGCGAAGATTGGGAAGAGGTGAAGGAGGAGATTATGGGGCGGGGAGTTTTGCGGAAGTTCGAGACTCATGGGGATATTCGAGAAGTGTTGTTATCCACTGGGGATGAGGAAATTGTGGAAAATTCTCCGAGCGATTATTATTGGGGATGCGGCAAGGATGGTAGCGGGAAAAATCGAGTGGGAGTAATTTTAATGGAGGTGAGGGAGAAGTTGCGGGAGGGTTGAGAAGGCGATCGCTTTCAATTGAGAAACCAGGTTTCAAGAGCCCCCCGGGTTCGATAAACCCAATGGAATTCCCTTATTAAATCGAGTTGCAAGTCCCTCGCCCGGGCAGAAAATAAAGATAGAAAAAGGGGAATGCAAGGCGGAACAAAGACCACGCACTTTCCCCTCAATTATTAATTATTAATTATTAATTATTAATTGTTATAAAGAACGTTTTAAAATAGAACTATCTGGATATTCTTGGGAAACTTTTTCTACTGCTTTTGCAATTAAAGCTTCCCGAGTTCTTGCTGGGCAAATCACATTGCCAGACATTTTTTTTCTCTAAGCAAGATAACCTCTAGCAAAGGTGTGGTAATTTTCCACAACTACATTAGCAAGTTGGCGATCTTGAATATGTTTCAAATAAGAAACTAAAGCTTTATTAAAAGTAACTAAAAGGGTTTTACCCGAGTGTTCTGTTTTAGGGTCGCTAAGAAAAGCAGAGCGCAACATCGCAAGAGTAGTTTTACCGCTGCCTGCAGTTCCCAATACGGCAAAGTGTCCTCGTGCAGGTAGGTAGAGAACCTCTTTTTGACGTCCTATTGGTCGTGGTAAATTCATTTTTTTGTTGTCAGTAAATGTTCTAGGGCGTGCCCTGCTACCCTGCTTATAAATTAAAATAAAATAAATAAGGTGCGCGTCGCGCACCCTACATAAAGATTGATAACTCCTAAATTTTAATTATTTTTGTGCCCAACAGGCTCGGCGGAGTTATTTTCTACTGGTTGTGGTTTTTCCTTAACCGGACCTCGCTTGTTATAATCGCGATTGCGCTTTTTCAACTTCGGCTTGGGAGAACCGCCTGCGAGTTCTTCCTCGTAATCGGAATCCATCCAGGCCGGACGGGTAATGTCGTAAGCGATTTGCAGAGCGGCGGCGGCCACGGCGTGGGGGTCGTATTCCTCACCTAACTGGGCTACTAACGGTAAGAAAGAAGCCATCCGCTCTCCGGTGAGAGCTTCGCGCACCTTATCCTGGAGCTTCTCCAACTGACGGGCTTCAATTTGCGATCGCTTAGGTATCGAGCGATTTTGCAGCCGTTGCTTGAGATGCTGTTCGATAGAGCGCACCTTACGCCTATCCACTGGATGAACCAGAGAAATAGCAGTTCCATCGCGGCCCGCGCGACCCGTGCGACCGATGCGGTGGACGTAACTTTCGACTTGATCTGGCAGATCGTAATTAATCACATGAGTCAAATGATCCACATCCAGACCCCGGGCAGCAATATCAGTAGCTACCACCATACGCACCTGCTGGTTGCGGAAGCGAGACAACAAACGTTCGCGCTGGGATTGGTTTAAATTCCCGTGATATTCATCCACGCTGTGACCTGCAGCTTGCAATTGATTAGTCAGGTCCGCTGCCAATTGGCGCGTCCGCACGAATATCAATGCTGCTTCCGGGTCTTCCAATTCCAAAATCGGCTGTAAAGCTTTTGCCTTAGAGCAGCCGCGAGGCACCGTATAAGCGATCTGGTCGATCCGCTTTGGCGTACTTTTCTGTTCCGCAACCTTGAGGGTTACTGGGTTCGTCAGAAACTTATTTACCAGTTTCCGAATAGAATAATCCATCGTTGCCGAGAAGAAAGCAGTCTGGCGATCTATCGGCGATGCTTCGAGAATTTTTTCTACATCTTGGATAAAGCCCATGCTCAACATTTCGTCAGCTTCATCCAAGACCAAAAACTTAAGGTTTTCCAAATTCAAACTCTTGCGGCCGAGCATATCTAAAACTCGTCCCGGCGTTCCTACCACAATATGAACTCCCCGTTTTAGGCGCCTGATTTGACCCTCTATAGATTGACCGCCATAAACGGTCAGGACGTAAGGATGGGAAGCCTTTTTAGCTCGACCCGGCTGATATCCGCTCATTTGTCGGATAGCATCGGTAACTTGGAGCGCTAATTCCCGAGTTGGGGCGAGAATCAAAGCTTGAACCACTGGTGTAGTGACATCAATCTGCTCCAGGATGGGTAACGAAAAGGCTGCTGTTTTGCCGGTTCCAGTTTGGGCTTGACCTGCAACGTCGCGCCCCTCTAATAATGGGGGAATAGCTTGGGCTTGAATGGGAGTTGGTTCTGTAAAGCCTATTGTTTCCAGACGGTCGATACACTCTTCTGAAAGACCTAAGCTTTTAAACGATAAATCCATTAACTCTCCTATTAACTTTTTTTGCTCTGGTTCGTTATTCCTTAGTTACCCAACACAGGATGCGGATTTTTGCTCAACTACTGACTTGCTTTAGAGACAGCTCGATCCGTTTTTTCTAACAGCTTGGGCGGTCTCTGCCTTTTTGGGTTAGTTGGAACTATTAGATAACGACAACTTCTGGGGCTGCCATTTTCTGGGCTAGTTCGCCTTTTTCCTCTTGCCTTCGTTGGGTATTAAGGACTATTGAGGGATTTATAATGTTTTTGGCAATAATAAAACCGGACTAAGTTTTTCTGGCATGACTAATAAAACTGCCATTTTGTCCGATCTATTTATTTCTACCTTCGGCGTTCCACCTCTTAAGCCCGCCCCTGAGAAGTAAACTGAAGGGATTGGGCGTATTGGGTGGCCCCTCTTACGCTTTACATTAATTTACATACTAACACATAAGTTAACGTTTATTTGCTTTTTCTAAATTTTTCTTTTTGTCCCCTTAGATTTTAGAAATTCCCTCTTTTTTGTTGTCTTCAGGAGACCGCATGGCCGTACAAATCGTAGATATCGGCATCGGTAATAGCCACTGGAACGATCGCTCCCAAACGGACCTGGCCTCGAACGTAAACCAAACCATCTATTTCTGGGGAGGAGCTAGCGGAACGACCGATGGCCTCTCCCGTCGCCGGATTTTCTTGCTCGATTAAAACATCAACTACTTGGCCCACTATTTTTTGATTTTGTTTGGCAGATATGGGCTGCTGCACTGCCATAATTTCATCCCGGCGGGCTTCCATCACATACTGGGGCAACTGACCGGGCAAATTATAGGCTGGGGTTCCTTCTTCTGGGGAGAAAGTAAAAACTCCAACGCGATCGAACTCGTGACGTTTGACAAATTCCACCAAATGGGCGTGATGCTCTTCTGTTTCTCCGGGGAAGCCGACGATTAATGTCGTCCGCAATACGGCTTCTGGAATAGCCCCTTTTATTTTTTCGATGATATCGTCATTAACCCGACCTTGCCAAGGTCTGTTCATGGCCCGGAGAATTTCGGGATGAGAATGTTGCAGGGGTAGATCGAGGTAGGGCAGAACGTTGGGAGTTTCTTTAATTGCGGCTAAAACTTTAGGTGTCAAACCGGTGGGATAGGCGTAGTGCATTCTTATCCAAGGCACATCCACTTTACCTAAAGCTTGTAAAAGTTCGGCGAGTTTGGGTTCGCCGTAGATGTCGATGCCGTAGTTGGTAGTAATTTGGGAGATGAGAATAATTTCTTGCACTCCTTCTGCCGCGAGTTGTCGGGCTTCGGCGACGATAGATTCTATTGTACGCGATCGCTGATTGCCTCGCAGGTGCGGAATAATACAGAAAGCGCAGCGATAGTCGCATCCTTCGGCGACGCGCAAATAAGCGACTCCTTCCGTGGTGGTTCGATAGCGGGGGAGATTTTCGTCGGCGATGTAGTTAGGTTCGGCAGAAACTTCTTTGACGCGATCGCCTTTTTCCACCCGGGAGATCGCATCTACTATTTTGTGATAGTCCCCCGTTCCGATGAGGGCTACTGCTTCTGGTAACTCGGCGAACAATTCGTCTTGGAAATGTTGAGCCATGCAGCCCATAATAACTATTTTTTTATCGGCTTCTGCTAGTTCTACCAGAGTTTTGACCGATTCTTCTCTGGCAGCTTCGATAAAACTGCAAGTGTTAACTACTACATAATCTGCTAGTTCTTCGTTAGCATCGACTTGGTAGCCTGCTTCTGCCAGGAGGCCGATGGCGTGTTCCGTGTCGATGCGATTTTTTTCGCATCCTAAGTGAGTAAAGGCGATGGTTGGTTTGGTTGGCATTAAGGTTTTTAAGGATTTGGTCTTTTAATATTTGGCAAGCTTTCCTTATAGCACATTTTTAGAAATTTAGCAAGGCTACGCTGAAATTAATAATTAATAATTAATAATTAATAATTATTTGATTCTACAGCGTTAAGACTTGCCCCAGGAGCTAATAAATTTTTATTCCATGGAGCGGCGAGCGACTACTTAAGCCCGAATTTCGGGCTTTTTGTTAGTGCTTAGTTGTTAATTATTTCCTTTTATTCTGCTTGTCTGTTGCCATCCAGGAGGACTGTGGGACTGGGAGCTTCAAAAAAGCGATCGCCGACTCTCGCAATTTTCTAGTTATTCTGTTAATATAGACTGCTAAGGGCCTAAAAACCTCATAGAGCGGGGTCGGTTAACCCCAATCTAAAGCAGTAAATAGTAGTTAAAAAACACCGTTAATGTTAAGTCTAGTCACAGAAATTTCTTCAAATTTTGATTTCAATTCTTTGTTTTTGTTGGCAATTTTAGTAGGATTGGAGGCTGTATTATCCGCCGATAACGCCGTCGCTCTTGCCTCTATTTCCAGCAGTTTAGCAGATAAGAAACAACAGAGACAAGCCCTCAATCTTGGTTTGTTAATTGCCTTTATCCTGCGGATGGGCATGATTATAGCTGCCACCTGGGTTATCCATTTCTGGCAATTTGAATTGTTAGGAGCGCTTTATTTATTGTGGCTAGTTTTTCAATACTTCACCTCTGGAAACGAACATGAAAGCGGAGAAATCCAGGGATCGCAATATAAATCTCTCTGGCAAGTCATCCCCTTAATTGCTTTGACGGATTTGGCATTTTCTCTCGATAGCGTTACTACAGCGATCGCTGTTTCCGATAAAACTTGGTTGATTTTGACTGGGGCGACTTTAGGAATCATTGCCTTGAGATTTTTAGCCGAATTATTCATCGGCTGGTTAAAGGAATACAAGCATTTAGAAACTGCGGGTTATGTGACGGTAGGATTAGTAGGATTGCGACTTTTGATGAGGGTAGTAATTCCGCAAATAGTAGTTCCAGAATGGGCGATCGTTGTCAGCATTACTGCTTTATTTATCTGGGGTTTTTCTGAGAAAATGACGGAGAGTTTGGAGCAATAATAATTAATTTAAAAATCGCTAAAGCGACGAAAATTTGTAGTAATCGCTAAAGCGATTTATTTTATATTTTTTAATCGCTAAAGCGATTACTACGAACGATCTTATCGCGAAGGGCGATGGGGATTTTTTGCCTTGTTATTACTCCACCATCCAGGGGCTAATGGTTGGTTTCCAGCTAACAAGTTCCTCTTCTGTAAACCAGAGGCTAACTTCGTTTTGGGCAGTTTCTATGGCATCGGAACCGTGAATTAAATTCCGACCGATGTTTATACCAAAGTCGCCCCGAATAGTCCCGGGTTCGGCCATCAAAGGATTAGTTGCGCCGATGATTTTTCTGGCGGAGGTGACTACTCCTTCCCCTTCCCAAACCATCGCCACTACCGGACTGGAGGTAATGAATTCCACTAGGGATTTGAAAAACGGTCTTTCTTTGTGGACGCCGTAATGCTGTTCGGCCAGTTCTTTACTGACTTCGAGCATCTTTAAGCCCACCAGGGTAAATCCTTTGGACTCAAAGCGTTTGATAACTTCGCCGACGAGTCCTCGCTGGACTCCATCGGGCTTAATGGCGATAAATGTACGTTCCAAGTCTGGACTCCTAATATTTGAGTTGGTTCGACAAATTACAGGTTAATGCCTTCTGACCCAGAAAGCCATAACCAAATTGAAAAATACGAGCTACACTAGCTATTCGTGGAGTTTAGGCAAATTATTAACACAAAATGGATTTAGAGTCAACCCTCGATAGAGAATTTCGCTCGGAAATTTCGAGAGACCCTCTGGCATCTGCCCCCAAGGAAGAGGCATCCCAAGATGCTAAATTGCCGAAAAAGAAGGCTTGGACCATAGAAGATAGCGAGCAACTTTATCGCATTCCTGGTTGGGGGGAACCTTATTTTGGGATTAATTCTGCGGGTCATGTCACCGTTTCTCCCAAGGGCGATCGCGGCGGTTCTTTAGACCTTTACGAGTTGGTAGAAGCGATCAAAGAACGCAATATTGGATTGCCTTTATTGTTGCGTTTTTCTGATATTTTAGAAGATAGAATTGCTCGCTTAAATGCTTGTTTTGCTAAAGCGATCGCTCGTTACAAATATAACAATACTTATCGCGGCGTCTTCCCGGTAAAGTGCAACCAAGACCGCCATTTAGTAGAAGATTTAGTGAAGTTCGGCCAACCTCATAAATTTGGTCTCGAAGCCGGTTCCAAACCGGAATTGTTAATTGCTTTAGCCAGTCTCAATACGACTGAAGCGTTGATAATTTGTAACGGTTATAAAGACCGGGAATATATCGAGACGGCGATGCTGGCGCAAAGGTTGGGGAAGACGCCGATAGTTGTTATCGAACAGTTAGAAGAAGTGGATTTGCTAATAGCTGCCAGCCAAAAGTTAGAGATAAAACCGGTGGTGGGGGTGCGGGTAAAACTCAGCAGTAAAGGTATGGGTCGTTGGGCGGGGAGTACGGGCGATCGCGCTAAATTTGGTCTGAGCGTTCCCGAAATTATCGAAGTAGTAAATAGGTTGAAAAAAGCAGATTTATTAGCTAGCTTGCAGCTATTACATTATCATATTGGTTCTCAAATTTCTTCGATTAGCGCCATCAAAGATGCCATCCGAGAAGCGAGTCAAGTTTATGTAGAGTTGGCATCTTTGGGGGCGAATATGAATTATTTGGATGTGGGGGGCGGTTTGGGAGTAGATTACGACGGCTCTAAAACTAATTTCCCTGCTTCCAAAAATTATAATATGCAAAACTACGCTAACGATATTGTGGCGGAGGTAAAGGAGGTTTGCGATGGGCGAGAAATGACTACTCCGATATTAATTAGCGAGAGCGGGCGGGCTGTAGCTTCCCATCAGTCGGTGTTGGTTTTTGATGTTTTGGGGGCTAGCGAAATTCTTAACGGTAACGCTCCAGAAATTAGCGAGGGCGACTATTTAATTTTGCGGAATTTAAAAGAGACTTATGAGACTATTAAAAAAGAGAATTATCAGGAGATGTATAACGATGCCATCCAGTTTAAGGAAGAGGCAATTAGTTTGTTTAATTTAGGTTATTTGAGTATTAGCGATCGCGCCAAAGCAGAGCAACTTTACTGGGCTTGTTTTCGTAAGATTCGGGAAATACTGCGGGGGTCGGACTACGTTCCCGAGGAGTTGGAAGATTTGGAACGAATTATGGCTTCTATTTATTATATCAATCTGTCTGTTTTTCAATCGGCGCCGGACAGTTGGGCCATAGAACAGTTGTTCCCGATAATGCCAATTCACCGTTTGGACGAGGAACCGACGGAACGGGCAATTTTGGCGGATTTAACTTGCGATAGCGATGGGAAAATAGACCGTTTTATCGATTTGCGAGATGTGAAGCCTTTTTTAGAGTTGCATCCACTGAAGTTGGGAAGCAAGGGGAAAGACGGGGGCGATCGCGAGTCTTATTATTTAGGGATGTTTCTCGCCGGTGCTTACCAGGAGATTATGGGGAATTTGCATAATTTGTTTGGGGATACGAACGTAGTTCACATCCAGTTAACCCCTTCTGGTTATAAAATCGAGAGGCTGATTAAGGGGGATACGATGACCGAGGTTTTGAAATACGTCCGCTACGACTCGAAGGATTTAATCGAAAGCATTCGCCGCCAGACGGAACAAGCATTGCAGGAGAAGCGCATTAGTATTAAGGAGTCGCAGATGTTGTTGCAAAATTACGAGGGTAGTTTGAGCGGTTATACTTATTTGCAGGATTAGGAGGGTTGGTTCGTAGCGGGAAGAGCCATTGATGCTGAAGAATCGCGCTTTGCGATTACTACGAGCGTTGGTAGTAATCGCTAAAGCGATTTGCTTTTTTGGGTTGGAAGAGAGGCGATCGCTTTATTTTCTGCCGTCCCCATTTATCCAACGAATCAATTTTTAAAATGTCCTTTCAATAAAAAAAGAAGGCCATTAAAACCCAAATCAAAAGGCTTTCAATAATCCTTTTTAAAAGAATCGTTGAAAGCCTTTTAATTTAATGGTTTGAGAATAAAAGCGAGCTTGCAAATCCTTTAGACTTTGGGCCTTTTTTTTGTAGCCCTAATGGGGGCGGTGGGACTTGAACCCACACGGAGTTTTATCTCCAACGGATTTTAAGTCCTTAGCGTCTACCATTCCGCCACGCCCCCTTTTTGGGGTGTTACTGTTTATCGGGCATTGGTTAATCTCGATAAAAATCACAGTATTTTTTATTTAACCATACAATTTGCTGTTTGTGCAACTAATTTGAAATTTATTTTATTTTAGATAATAGAACTGGTGATGGTCCCAAAGGAAATATGGTCATTAGCTGCAAAAGGTTCAACAACAAGAAAAGGCAAAGCAGGTGGACTAGAGAACCCCAAACGCCTTAACATATAGAATCGAAGAAAATCAATGCAATAGTCCATCTGTTCTTATGACTTTAGACTCAAACCTAATAACCCTAATCCTTTACGCAGCCCTAGCTGGAGCCTATCTGCTCGTCTGTCCCGCCCTCGTCTATGCCTATCTCAATCTTCGCTGGTACGTTGCCAGTTCCTTCGAGCGGGGCTTCATGTACTTCTTGATGTTCTTCTTCTTCCCTGGTATGATTCTGCTGGCTCCTTTTTTAAACTTTCGCCCCAAACGGCGACAAATTGAAGTGTAATGCGACGAATTGATGTTATCGGAATTGGTATCGGCGTTTTTGCTGCTGGAGCGATCGCCTATTTCCTACTCCAATTAGCGGGACTGGATAGCCCCCAAGCGGGCATCTGGACTCAAGCAATTTTGGTCGGCGGCCTCGTTGGCTGGCTGCTGACCTATTTATTTCGAGTCTTTACTCAAAATATGACTTTAAACCAGCAGCTTAAAGATTATGAAGATGCCGTTTTACAAAAACGTTTAGAAGAATTAAGTCCTGAAGAATTAGCCAAACTTCAGGCAGAAATAGAAGAAGAAAAGAGTTAGTTGTCAGTTAACATTTTCCCAATTAATAATTAACAATTAACAATTAACACATGATTTCTGTAT
>CALKCV010000468.1 GCA_938083405.1 uncultured Microcoleaceae cyanobacterium
GACGAAACACGGCCAGTCGTCGGCTCTCTTTCTGAAAACTAACCAAACAAACTATTAATTATTGCCAGGATTTATCTGTCTTTAATTAGTAATTTTTAATAAGTGGTGTTGAGGAGCAAAAAAAGGCGGTCATTAAAAATGACCGCCTTTTTTTATGGGTTTTTTATGGGTTAGGTTTTTTTACTGCTGGCTTTTGTACGTTTCTATGTCTGTAGGAGTCCAATCGTTGGTTAGATAAATGTGTCCTAATACTTGACCTTGGTAGCTGCGTTTGGTAAAGCGCCAGCCGGGTTCGAGAACGATTTTAGTAAAGCCATTTGCCAGGCCGTGGGTTCTGCCTATGAGAACGGGTTCGGCAAGGGGCGTGCGAGGAATAGCTAAAAGTACCATTTCCCCGCTGTGGGCCTGCAAGCTGAGTCCGTAGTTGGAGGCCATATCCGTGTCTGCCATGCGGATGGAATAACCGTTACTGTCGGTGGCCCGCCCGCAGACGTAGGTAAAGTCAAAGTTAAGCAAGAGGGGATCGATGATGGTGGGGCGATCGCCGCTTTCGCTCCAGCATTCCGGCCCGGAGACATCTTTTTGCTCTAAAATCAGCAGTTGGGGGCCAAAACCGCGAGGGACGGCAATGGCAACGAATCTGCTTTGATCTACTTCTTCATGGTCGAATAATTCGGCTTTTGCAGGAGCCGCTAGGCCGAGGGTTAAGACTGCCAAACTGGCTGCGGCCAGCGATCGCTTAAAGAACTGTTTCATGCTACTTCTGATGTTGGTTTTAAGTGCAGGTCCCGTTAAAGGAATTTTGGCTGTTATTTTACTCTAATAAGTCCGGTTCTACACGCACGATCGATTCGTAAAGAGATTGAAAAGCAAACCAACCAATACGATGAGAGCCAATTTGACTGTAGGTCAAACTGGCGGTGTCTGGGTCGATGGAAATAGGTTTGCCTGCGGCTTCTGCCATTAATTGGGCCTGACAGGAACGGTCCATGGTAATAAACCACCAGGCAGCTTCATCGACGGTATGTCCCACAGTCAGCAGGCCATGGTTGCGAAGGATAAGAGCTTTTCTCTCCCCCAGAGTAGCGCCGATGCGCTTGCCCTCTTCGGTATCTAAGACGACTCCGGTATAGTCGTCGAAGAGGGCGTGGTCTTGATAAAAAGCGCAGGCATCCTGGGTGAGGGGGTCCAGAAGCCGTCCCAAAGTTGACCAAGCTTTGCCGTGGAGGGAATGGGCGTGGGCTGCGGCTACAATGTCCGGCCTGGCTGCGTGAATTTCGGAGTGGATGGCGAAGGCGGCGGCATTTACAGGGCGATCGCCTTGGATGACTTCTCCTTTCGCATCCACCAAGAGCAGGTCTGAAACTCGAATATGACCGAAATACATCCCAAACGGGTTGACCCAGAAGCGATCGGGATATTCTGGGTCTCTGGCGGTGATGTGACCTGCTACTCCTTCATCGAACCCGTAGCGGGCAAATAGTCTCAATGCTGCGGCTAGCCGTTGTTGGCGATGGAGGCGTTCGTCTTCGAGGCTCACGAATTTGGGCGGTTGTGGTAGTTCTAATTTGGACATCGGTATTTCAGCTTAAATCTAAATACAATATTAAATGGTAGGGAAATTAACAGGTTGGGATTAGCATAATTGAGGTAGTGTTCATACAATTGTTATTTTGCAACAATGCGTACCAGCAAGCACTTTTCGTGCTTGCTACAAAACAAGAAAATAAGGAGTTGAAAATTTGAAAAGTCAACAGCAAAGCTTACAAACATTAATCCTGGGGATAGGATTAGCAGCTATAGTCCTAATTGGTTTTAATTCTTTTGTGATTATTAACCCAGGTCAAGCGGGAGTATTGAGTATTTTAGGTAAAGCCAGCGATACGGCTTTGTTAGAAGGGATTCACTTTAAAGCACCCCTGGTTTCTCAAGTGGATGTGTATGATGTGACGGTGCAAAAGTTTGAAGTACCCGCCCAAAGTTCTACTAAAGATTTACAGGAGTTATCGGCTTCTTTTGCGATTAACTTCCGCTTGGATCCGATACAAGTAGTTAAAATTAGAAGGGAACAAGGTACTTTGCAAAATGTGGTTTCTAAAATAATTGCTCCTCAAACTCAGGAATCTTTTAAGATTGCTGCGGCGAGGAGAACTGTTGAAGAAGCGATTACTAAGCGGGTAGAACTAAAGGCAGATTTTGATGATGCTTTGGGTTCTCGTTTGGATAAATACGGGATTATAGTTCTAGATACCAGCGTCATAGATCTAACTTTTTCTAAAGAGTTTGCTAAGGCGGTTGAAGACAAACAAATTGCCGAACAAAGAGCCCAACGCGCTATTTATGTGGCGCAAGAAGCCGAACAAGAAGCTCAGGCAGATGTTAATCGCGCTAAGGGTAAGGCGGAATCTCAAAGGCTTTTGGCTGAAACTCTTAAGGCTCAAGGGGGTCAGCTAGTTCTGCAAAAAGAGGCGATCGAGGCTTGGAGACAGGGTGGCGCTCAAATGCCAAAGGTTTTGGTTATGGGCGATGGTAATTCTGGCGGGGTGCCGTTTATTTTCAATCTCAATAACCTGGAAAAAAGCGAGTAAGTAATTAATAATTAATAATTAATAATTAATAATTAACAATTGGGAGCATTGTTAATTGTTAACTGTTAATTGTTAATTGATAATTGTTAATTGTTATAGCATTTGTCGAATCGGTGAAGTACATGGACGATCCACCATTATCCCCCTTAAAAAGGGGGAGTTTGACTGCTCTGGCTCCCCCCTTTTTAAGGGGGGCTGGGGGCTTGCAAGGGTAAGTTTTTAACTCGACTACGAGAAAATGAGGATTTCAGCCTTCCATCCCAGCTACCTTCAGAACGAAAAAACAAGCCTTTCAGCAGTTGAGGGAAGCTGTTTTATAAAAAACTTACCCTTGTAAGGGGGCTGGGGGGGATCTTTCGGGATGTACCTCATGGATTCAATAATCGCTATAATTGTTAATTGTTAATTGTTAATTGTTAATTGATAGAACTGCTGCTTGGGCTCGTACCCTTTGCAGTTCGACGACGGCGCGAGGGGCAAAAATTTTCAGAACTTCTTCGGCTAAATGGTCTTGTGGTAATGCCTTGCGGCTCAGTACGAGAATGATGCCAATAGGTATTTCGTTACGATCTAACAAAGGCACGGCCAAATAGCTTTCTACTTCCATCTCTTCTAAGAAGCGATCGCCCGAACATTCCTCTCGCGCGTCGCGATAATAGACGCTGGTTTCCTGGTTGGAAAAAACTGTCTCCCAGGGAGTGTCTTTCAGGGAATACTCGAAATTTGGAACTATCTCGCCCCCGGCACAAAAGGCTCTAGTGGCAAAGCGATCGCTCCTCGAACCGACTAAGGAGCCTACCATTGCATATTCCACTCCGAGCTTTCGGACGAGGTATCGTACTAGAGACCGAAAAAATTCCTCTCCCGTCTCTGCGCAAACCCCGGCGACAATGTCGCGCAAAATCTCTTCTATCTTTTGGCGATCGTAGAGTTCGGCTTGCATTTTCTCGTAGAGATCGGCTTGCTGGATGGCGATCGCCAGATGTCCTGCCAATTTATCGAGTAACTTAATATCCGACTTTTGCCATTGCCTATGCTCGCCGCAGTAATGGGCGGTCATTAATCCCCACAATTTATCCTCTCGAAAGACGGGGAGGATTAATCCCGATTGAAGCTGCCCAAGTAGCTCCAGATGGCATTCGCTAACGTTCGGATCGTTGTAAATATCGCCCAGCGCGCGGATGCGACCTTTCGTATAAGCTTCGACCCAATCGGGATCGAAACAGGGGTCGCGAATAATTTTCCCTAAAAAACTATCCCAATCCTCTCCCACTGACTCCGCCACTACCACTGCGCTCGAATCGGGATTAAAGCGATAAATTAGCACCCGATCGCTTTGCAGGTATTCTCGGACTAGGCAGACGGTGGTACTGAGAATTTCTTCTAAATTGAGAGAGCGGCGAATGCGATCTGCCATGGTGGCTAAGAGGCGATCGCTCTCTAGTTGTTCTAGTAGTTGTGCCGTGCGATCGCGTACTTTTTTTTCCAACTCCAAATCGCGGTTCTGTAAAATCGTTACTTTTTCGGCTTCGAGCTCGCGGACTTCGCGCTCCAAAGATTGGACGACCCGATACATTTCTACAGGGTCGAGCGATCGTAGCAAATTACTCAGAGTTACAATTCCCAGCAATTCTCCCTCCGCGCCGCATACGACTAAGCGATTCGTTCGCCACTTCTGCATCTGTTGGTGCGCCGTCCATAAAGAATCCTCGGCACTCAAGCAAAACAGAGGCACGCTCATAGCAGTTTCCGCGCTCAGAGTTGCCAAATCCAGTCCCAGAGCGTGAAACTGGAGGATATCTCCCAGAGCGATCGTACCGATGGGGTATCGCTCGAAACTTACTCGGGCCCCGGGGGCGTTTTTTTGCTCCACAATTACCGCGCAACTAGCGTCAGATTCTACCATGAATCGGACGACCTCCCAGACTGATGCCGTTGGCGCTACAGTAACCACGCTGGTAGTCATTATCTGCGCCACAGTTTGCCACTTCAATAAATCCCTGGGTTGCAGCAGTTGGCGAATGCTATCGGCAGTCATCAACCCCACCAGGGCTCCTTCGTCGTCCAAAATTGGCAGGTGGCGAATTTTATGCTCGCGAAAGATACTCGCCAAACCGAAAAGCTCGTGCATTTGGGACTTTTTCAGGCAAACTACAGACTGGTTCATCACCTCAGCAGCTTTTACCCCATCTAAATTCATCCTGCGAGCGGAAAACCGGACGATATCGGATTCAGTTAGCAACCCCACCAACTGACTCCCCTCCATTACCAAGGCGCAACTGGCTCTTACCTCATTTACCGCTAGTTCGGACGCGCAGGAGAGAACTTCGCTCGAATCTAACGCAGAGCTACTGCGATGCCGACTCATCAAAGCAATGACATCTGCCATCGGCATCTCTGGGGTGACGATCGCCGGATGCCGATCTATGGCTTGGTCTAAATTTAGTGGTTGGTTTGGCAAGTTATGGCTCATCGACTTATATGGGGGGCTAGCAGATATGGTGGAGCGATCGCTCCTACGGCTATAATTATATTTTCTCCTAATAACTCAAACTTGTCATCAGCTATTTGGCTTAATTTTCAATTTGCGTAATTTTTCGCACAAAAATATGATATACTAGCAGCAGTTTCCGCTGCGGGGTGCATCAATGGTGCAATTCCCTTTCCCAAAAAATCATTGTTAATTGTTAATTGTTAATTACCAAATATGAGCGTTTTTACTCTCCAATCTGTGAAAAAAGATTTTGGCATCAAAGAAATTTTAAAAGATGCCAGTTTTAGCCTCGATGCCAGCGATAAAGTCGGTTTGATTGGGGTTAACGGTTCGGGAAAATCTACTTTATTAAAGGCGATCGCTGGTTTGGAACCTATCGACAGCGGTCAAATTTTAGTTAATTCTGGAGTCAGAATTGTTTACCTGCCCCAACAACCGGACCTCGACGAAAATTGCACGGTTTTAGAACAAGTTTTTGCCGACAGCGGCGAACAAATGATGTTAGTCCGAGAGTACGAAGAATTATCGGAAAAATTAGCCCGAAATCCTCTGGATACTAAATTAATGAATCGCTTTTCTGAAGTAACTCAGGGGATGGATGCTACTAACGCTTGGGAGTTGGAAACTAAGGCAAAAATCATCCTTACCCAATTAGGAATTAAAGACTTTGATGCGAAAATTGGTAATTTATCTGGAGGCTATCGCAAGCGCATTGCTTTAGCGGCGGCTTTATTAGCAGAACCGGATGTTTTATTAATAGACGAACCGACAAACCATCTGGATGCTATGTCCGTTGAATGGCTGCAAAGTTACCTCAATAATTATCGCGGCGCGATTTTATTAATTACTCACGATCGCTATTTTTTAGACCGAGTTACTAACCGCATTCTAGAGATAGACCGGGGAGACCTGTACGCTTATGCTGGAAACTATTCTTATTATTTAGAAAAAAAAGCTGCTTCTGAAGAATCTGCTATTAGTTCTCAGCAAAAACATAAAGGAGTATTGCGGCGAGAGTTAGAATGGTTGAAGCGAGGAGCCAAAGCCAGAAGCACCAAGCAAAAAGCTCGCATTCAACGGATAGAAGGAATGCAAGAAACGGAGTTTCAAGAAATAACTGGAAAGGTAGAAATATCGACTCCAGGTCGTCGTATTGGCAAGAAAGTTATCGAGTTAAATAATGTCTCGAAAGGTTACGACGGACGAACTTTGATTAAAGATTTTACCTATGAATTCGTGCCGGAAGATCGAGTCGGTATTATCGGCGGTAATGGGGTCGGAAAATCTACGCTGACGGATATTATTACTGGTAGGGTGGAACCGGATAGCGGCACTGTAGAAATAGGAACGACTATTCACATCGGTTATTTCGACCAACATTCGGAAGAATTGCTGGAGGCGATGGATGAAAACCAGCGGGTAATTGATTATATTAAGGAAATAGCAGAATATGTGGAAACTGCCGAGGGCGATCGTATTACTGCCTCGCAAATGTTGGAGAAATTTCTCTTTCCTCCCAACCAACAATACGCGCCTATTTACAAACTTTCTGGAGGGGAAAAACGGCGTTTATTTTTATTGCTAGTCTTGATGGGTGCGCCTAACGTTTTGATTTTAGACGAACCGACGAACGATTTAGACGTGCAAACTTTGGCGGTTTTAGAGGATTATTTAGAAGAGTTTAACGGTTGCGTTATTGTGGTATCCCACGATCGCTATTTTCTCGACCGCACCGTGGAGCGGATTTTTTCCTTTGAAGAAGGGGGGAATTTGCGACAGTATCCGGGGAATTATTCTCTTTATTTAGATTATAAAGAAATTGAGGCCGCCCAAGCTAAGGAAGATATAATTGAGAAGAAACCCCAGGAAACTAAAGGCAAATCTAAAAAGAGCGATCGGGTGTCTCGGGATAAGAGCGGCAACCGGAAATTATCCTCGAAAGAAAAGCGAGAATTTGAGAAACTAGAGGAGAAAGTTGCTAAACTGGAAGCGGAAAAAGAAGAGACCGAAAAGGAACTTTATAACCAGGTCCCAGGAGCAGTTTCTAAAGTACAAGAACTGCATAATAAAGTACAATCTTTAAAGGAAGCAATTGACGCGGCTACCGAGCGTTGGTTGGAGTTGGCAGAGATCGATAATGGGTAATTAATAATTAACAATTAATAATTAATAATTAACAATTAATAATTATTGAATCGGTGAAGCCGACATTAGTCGATCCCCCATTATCCCCCTTTTTAAGGGAGACTTTGAAATTTTCCGGCTCCCCCCTTTTTAAGGGGGGCAGGGGGGGATCGTAAATGTACCTCGCCGATTAGAAAAATGCTATAATAATTAATAATTAATAATTGGTCTCTTGGTGGGGGATGGGGTTGGCAGGGTTTTCTGGGCTAGGGATGAATATCGAACAACCAAGAATTAAAATAACTCCCAGGAATAGAAGCATCCCGCAAAGTAGCGACTTCCTCAAAATTAATATTCACAAAATATTCTGCTTTTACCACCTCATAAGCTCTATCTATTAGAGGAAAAGCAAACCCACGATCTTCTCCAAGCAATTGAGCTTTCCGAACGATGTCCCCAGAAGTTAACGGAGGATTATTAGTCGCAATAATAATACTGTTTCCTACTGGCAAGCGACAGACATAAACCTCAGCAAATATGCTGTTAATGGTTTTAATATTTTCCGCCTCAAAGCCGTGTTGTCGGAGAGTATTAACAACAATAACTCCTTGTGGGGAGAGGCGATCGCGACAAAGTTGATAAAATTCTTCCGTGGCAAAACTGCAAGGAATATAACCGTTACCAAAGGCAACATCGATTAAGATTAAATCGTATTTTGCTGCTGGTTCTTGTAGTTCCAGATATTCTCTAGCATCGGCAATTGTTACCTGCAATCTTTCATCTAATTTGATGCCGAAGAATTTCTCAGCAACTTCCACCGTCGAGGAGTCTATTTCGGCACATTCGATGGCCGCCTCGGGAAAATAATGATGTAAAACCAGAGGAATGCTACCTCCACCAAAGCCGGCGCTATAGATTTTTTGAGGTTCGCTATTCCAGATTAAACCTAACATCATTGCCTGGGTGTAAGCTAAAGCCAAATTCAGCGGATCGTTTAGATTTAGGATAGATTGAGTCCAATGCTGGCTTCCTGTAACCCGCTCTAGCAAGCTTAAAATCAGCCAGTTTTTGATTTTTTTGACTGTCACTAAATGAATGCCGGAAGGTTCCGAAAAAATGATTCCTTCCGGCTGTTTTTGCAACCAGAAAATACGCTGTTTTATCGCGTTAATATTGACAAGTTGCCACTTTTGTTGCTCTGCTTCTTTACCCATTTAACCTTTCAATAACCGATCCGCGTACAAAATACCTATAGCAATTATTTAATCGGTGAGGTACAGAAAATTTATCCCCCCCGGCCCCCCAATGAGCGGGGGGAGAAGAATTTTCAAAGTCCCCCCGCTCATTGGGGGGAGAAGAATTTTCAAAGTCCCCCTTTTCAAAGGGGGGATTTAGGGGGGATAAAAAACTGTACCTCACCTATAAGATAAACGCTATGATTATTAATTGTTAATTATTAATTATTAATTACTTAATACAATTCGTACTTTAATAAAGTGCATTCAATGGAACCATTGTAAACGTGAAGGCGGCGAGAAGTTCTCAACCCTACCTTTTTCATTAATTGTCGATTGCCGGTCAAAATGTATGCCGTCCAACCTTTAAAACGTTGCTTTAAAATATCTCCCAAGAGCTTATAAAATTCTCCCAATTCTTCAATTTCTCCGAGACGTTCGCCATAAGGAGGATTGCACATAAGAATGCCTTTCTCTGCTGGAGCTTCTAGCTGGGATAATTCTGTTTTAGCAAACTGTATGTTCTTCGCTACGCCGCAAAGTTGGGCATTACTACGAGCTTGAGATAGAACGTTAGAATTGCGATCGCTGCCATAAATTGGTGCTTTTAATTCGCTTAATTGACTGTTTTCTGCTTCCTCCAATAATTCATACCAGAGAGACTCGTCGAAGTCCTGCCAAGTGGTAAAACCAAACTTTTCTCGCAACAATCCAGGGGCGATATTTAAAGATTTTAAAGCAGCTTCGATAGGCAAAGTTCCAGAACCGCATAAGGGGTCTAAAAAAGGTAAATCTGGATCGTATTCTGCCATGTCTAATAATGCTGCTGCTAGGGTTTCTTTTAGCGGTGCAGAACCTACGGCCAGACGATATCCCCGCCGATGCAAGCTATTAGCAGAACTGTCTAAACTGACAATGCAACGATCCTCTCTAATATGCACGTTTACTTGCAAGTCTGGGTCTTTAGTATCCACGCTGGATCGAGAGCCAAATTTTTTCTTTTGTCGGCTGGCGATCGCATCTTTTACCTGAAGAGCAGTGAAATGAGTATGATTTAACTTTTCGTTGCTCCCCGTGCATTTTACTGCCAGAGTATTTTTGGGTTTTAGATAATCTTCCCAAGAGATTCTTTCTACTTCTCGAAAGAGCATTCTTCTATCCAGACATCGAAATGTGGCGATGGGCAATAGCACCCGAAAAATTGTCCTCCCCCAGAGATTAACTCGGTACATTAAAGCTTTATCGCCGCTAAAATGAACCCCGGTAAAATCGGGGCTAATATCTTCGGCACCGAGACTTTCTAATTCCTTCGCGGCAATAGTTTCTAAACCGCGAGCAGTTGTGGCAAAATATTGATTCATTTCTTTTAACAATTAACAATTAACAACTAACAATTCACCCTTTTCCCATTCTTAAAAAGAACGGCATTGACTAACTGCGATCTTTATCGGCTGCCATCTTACATTACCCGAGCATCTCTGTCAACTAACTCAAGGGTAAAAGCTTGTATGTACCGATATTTGGTGCTTTTTGATGCGGTGGAGCCTTTCGAGGCCCCCGGCCTGTTGCCGATCTATCCTTTACAAATCTTTAAACAATAAATTCTATTTTGTGGTAGAATAAAAAAATCTAATTTTCAAAAATTACCAAGTAACAGTAGCGGTCTATTATCTCGACGAAAATAATAAGATCGTAAAAACCGGGGCTGTCATTAATCGTCTTTTGAAAAATAAACAATTCAAGGAGAAATGTCTAAATGCTCGAAACAGATATTAAAATATATACACCGATACCACAAGAAAAACAAAGCGAATTATTCAGCATATTAGCGGAAATAAATAGACTACTTAGCGGGGGTAAAAGTTTACCACAAGTTCTGGAAAATGCGGGTAACTTGTTCTGTAAAATTTTTAACTGCAGCCGAGCAAGCATTTTAGTAAAAGAAGAAGCATTGGAAAAAGAAATCTGTATCGTAAGGGGGGATGCAGATGGAAGTAAAAGTTCTACCCTCTTGGGTTTAAAAATAGCAATTATTGAGAGTTTGTATTGGCAAAAGGTGACGTCAAAATCGGAGGCAATAGCAGCTAAAGATTTAGAGCAATTGTCGGAATTAGGAACGGAAACCCAACGGATAGCAGAGACTTTAGGGATTAACTCGATGTTGGCGATCGCGACTCGCTTTTGCGGGAAAGCAAACGGTATAATTTGGTTGCAGGAAGCCGACATCTCCCGAGAATGGAGTTGGGAAGCGACGGCATTAGAAATAGTAGCAGATCGAATAGCGATCGCCATTAACCAAAACAACCCCAACCCGGGGAGCGATCGCCAAAGCAAGGGAAACTCTCTGTTGCAGTCAGTCCTCAAGCAAATCCGCGATAGCCACGATTTGGAAGTCATTCTTACCAGTGCGGTACGAGGTGCCCGCGAACTGTTAACCAGCGATCGGGCTGTAATTTACGAGTTTAAAGAACATTGGCAGGGAAGGGTTATCGTAGAAGATATTGTCGGCCAGTGGGATTCGGTTTTAGAAACCGGTACCGATCGGTGCTTCTCGGAAGGATATGCCAGTTTATACAAAAGGGGGCGCGTCAGAGCGATCGACGATATCCATAACTGCGGCTTAGATCCGTGTCATATTGAATTTTTAGAGCGGTTGCAGGTCCGGGCCAACCTCGCCATACCAATTATTATAGGTAAAAACAATCCAGATTCAGAAAACTACTTGTGGGGTTTGTTAATTATTCATCAGTGCCGCAGCGTCCGTCAATGGCAGCAAGACGAAATAGATTTATTGCAGGAATTGGCAGATCGAGTAGCGATCGCCATCAACCAAGCCATCCTTCGCCATCGCGATCGCCGCCAAAACGAACGAGAAGCCTTACTCCGCGCGATCGTTAACCAAATTCGCCGCACTCTCGACCTCAATACTATAATGAAAACCGCAGTGCGCAAAGTACGGAAACTCCTAGATACAGACCGCGTAGTTATCTATAAATTTATGGAAGGTTGGGATGGAGAAGTGGTAGTGGAAGATTTAATCGTTCCCTGGCCGGAGGGTTTTCAGGAAAGAATAAAAGATGACTGCTTTTCCGGGGAATGCAGCCAGCTTTATCTCAAAGGGCGAGTTAGAGCAATTAACGACATACATAACTGCGGTTTAAACCAATGTCACGCTAACTTTTTAGCCGAATTGCAAGTCAAAGCCAATTTAATCGTCCCCATAGTTTTCGGCAAAAATAATGAGGAGAATTCTCTCCCAGAAAATACCTCAAACTCCGACTCCAGTAAAGCTGGTTTGTGGGGTTTATTAATCGCCCATCATTGTGGCAGTACCCGGCATTGGAAAATAGAAGAAATTACTTTATTAGAAAAACTCGGCGAACAGTTGGCAGTGGCAATTTATCAAGCAGAAATCTATCAACAAGTCAAAGATACTTCGGTAAAATTTGAAAAACAAGCTCAAAAATTGCAGCAAACTCTCGATGAATTGCAAGCAACTCAACTACAGCTAATTCAAAGCGAAAAAATGTCAAGCTTGGGTCAAATGGTCGGAGGAATAGCCCACGAAATAAATAACCCTAATAATTTTATTAAGGCAAATTTACATCACGCCCGCGACTACGCAGAAACCCTCTTGTCCGGGATAGATATGTCTGTCAAAGCAAGTCCAGAAGCGGAAAAGTTGTATGAAGAATTAAACGAAGAATTAGAATTAGATTACATTAGAGAAGACTTTCCAGAACTGATAAAATCCATGGAACAAGGAAGCGATCGCATTAGTTCGATAATCAAGACAATGCGCAAGTTTTCCCGGTTAGACGAAGCGGAACACAAAGCGATCGATTTGAACAAAAGCATAGAAAGCAGTCTGGGAATGTTAGAACACCGACTGCGAGAGATTAAGATTAACAAGCAATACGGCCGCGATTTACCC
>CALKCV010000469.1 GCA_938083405.1 uncultured Microcoleaceae cyanobacterium
ATCGAGGCGATCGCATATTTCTATTATCGTCTCCCGAGGTATTAAATTCGCCGTCGGGTTATTAGGATTTGCCACAAATAAAACTTTAGTTTTAGGCGTAACTTTCTCTAAAATCGTCGTTACATCCAAACCAAAATCATCGGTTCTTTTAACTGCCACTGGAACCCCGCCGAGGAGTTGAGTCGAAAACCCGTAAACGAAAAAAGTAGGAGTTGGCAATAATACCTCATCCCCCGGTTTCATAAAAACTTTGAGAATTAACTCGATTAACTCGTCAGAACCATTTCCTAAAGCAATTTGTTCGACCTTAGTTCCACAATATTTTGCCAGAGACTTCCTCAAACTCCCGCCTAAAATTGCCGGATAGCGATTAATAGTTACCGCAGAATCGGCGATCGCTTTTAACACCCCCAAAGATGGCGGATAAGGAAATTCTCCCTTATCCAAACGAATAGCATCATCCCCTTTTTCTGGTCCGGGACTTTTTGAGGGCAAAGATTTAATATGTTCGTTAATTAAATGCACCATTTTTATTAATTTCTAATTTTTTGCTATTCCTAAAAACTGCGGTAAATCCAAGATACTATCTAAGATCGCATCGCAACCGAGACCTGTTAACATTTCTCGTTTATTATCCCTCGCTTTGCCTTCACCAAAACCAGTTAAAACGCCAATAGAAAAGCAACCTGCTTTCTTAGCAGCAACCACATCGCTGCCCGCATCTCCAATATAAGCAATTTCCTCGCCCTTTGTCAACTGGAAATTTTCCTCGCATAATTTCTCGACTTTTTCCTCGGGATAAACTGCTTTAAATAAAACAAAAGGATGGGGTTTTCCCAGTTTTATTTGTTGGTTATTATTAGATAGGATAGACTCCGCTTCCAAGACTTCATCGTAAGTAACAATTCGCTGGCGATCGAAATATTTAAGCAACCCTAAAACGGTCATCGGTTCGATAACTTCGTTGCGAGGTCTGCCAGTGGCGATCGCTAAATTAAAACCCCCGGACTTGCGCAAAGATTTTAAAGCAGCATCGATGCTATTTACATCGACAACGGTTTCGTCGTCGGGCAACTGATATCCTTTTTTTCCCTCGTACCAATCTTGGAAATTTTGATAGCAAAGCTGCCATAATTCCCCTTTCGCTTCGCAACCTGGAATTGGAACTCCTAATATCTTTTCAATAAAAGTACGAACGTATTCAACAACTGCGTTTCCCCTCAGAGAAGTTGTTTCCTGCCAAAATTGTTTGATGAGGCTGTTACTAATATCGTCGTTATATTCCGATCCTGACAAAAGTTTGCCTAATTCTTGAAACTTATCCCCCACTGGAACTGGTTTATCAAGAATATCGTACCAGGGATTATCTGTGGATTTTTTGAACTGGTTTAAAATCGCTACCAAGTGGAGACAAACCACGAAAAAAGTCAAATCCCAGTTAGAGTTAACCGCCCGACTTTTTAGTTCGTAGATAAAGCTACTGGGAATTAGGCGATCGCCCGTTTTAGCTAATCTGTTTTCTACCTCTTTACTTTCACCGAAGTAATTGCTAAGTCCCAGATAGTTGTCGCTGCAAATTAATTCCCAAACTGTTAAGCGAGAAGTATTCCAATATTTAGTTTCGCTAGTAATTACTCCATCGAGGTCGAAGATTAATAGTTTTAGTTTTTCGGTCATATTCATTTTTGTCCTGTTCTAATAATTCTATTTTAGTATAGCAATCCGTGCAGGGGTTATGAAAAATTAGGAGGCCAGAAACCCGGTTTCTTCAAGAAACCGGGTTTCTAAAATATCGCTTTATACCAACGGATTGCTATAGATTTGTAAATCGCTACGAACCTTTTTCAATCGCTAAAGCGATTACTACAAACCGACTTAATATCCCCCCAAAAACCCATCCGCTACATCCGCGTTCAATACCGCTGCCAACTAATATCAAGTCACATTAAATGACCGCGCGGAAAAAAAGAGGGTAAAAAAGGCAAAGCCAGTCAAATCAATAGTTTTACGCCTTTAACCCAATTGTTAATTGTTAATTGTTCATTGTTAATTGATATAACCCCCCAATTCCGCATCCAAAAAACTATCAACATCCCCAAAAGTGCTGCTGCCCATTTCCACAGACATTGCCAAACCCAAAAGAGTTATTTCTGGAGGGAACTTAAGCCGATCGCTCAAATTCATCGTCAAAAACGGACAACAAAACAAAGCCAACTTCAAATATTCTCGCCACTGGGGAGACAAGCAATTCCTAGACCGTAATTCCTCCAACAAAGGTTTGAGAACTCGCCGAATTTTCGACCGCAAAAAACCGACCCTAATCGCCGAAGGTTGAAAATCGTGTTCCACCACCATTTTACCATCCTTAATTTCCCAATTAATCGATAACTCCTCAGCTATTTCTTTAGGAAAATACATCCAGATAGCAAAGACATTATGAAATAACGGTTTAGTCAAATCCAAAAATGGCGAGTGCCGCCCGGCAAAAGCTGGATCGAAATAAATCAACTCTTCTTTATCCTCATCCACAAAAACATTACCATTATGAGCGTCGCCGTGACCGACAACAGAAGCCAGATCCGCTCCTATTTCTGGATTAAGAAGAGCGATCGCCCGTTGTATCAATTCATTAATTGTATCCTGATATTCTAGCCCGTTAATTCTCCATTTCATCCCCGCCAATTCTTCAAATTGCAGAGAACTTCCCGGCAGCAAAATTTCCTTACCCTGATAAAATTCCCGAAGCCTGCCCCCAGTCAAGCGGTGGAAAAACAATTGATGCACTGGTACGGATTTATGTTCTCCTGCCGTTAAAGATTGAAGGGTAGTAAAATAAATCTCCCTAAGCTGTTCGTCTGCCTTTTCTTGAAGGGCGATAATTCTTTCTTCATCATCTCTGTTATTAGTTTCGATATCCCTAGCGACATTAAATAAAGAAGGAGCATCAAAATACTTATAAATTAATAACTGCTTCCCCCACTCGGTGGAACTAAAAATTGGTTTAATAACCGGATAGCCAGCCTCCGCTAAAATGCTGGAGTTGTAATATTCGTGAATGATGCTTTGAGGTTCAATGTGGGTTTTAAAAAACAACTTTTCTCCATCCTCTTTCGTAATAAACCCATTAATAGAATTGAGAGAAACCGCCAAAGGTCGAACCTCTACTTTAGCAACCTTAAAAGGTAGATTGGCATTGATAAAATCTAATAATTTGCGATTTGCAGCATCGCGATCGCGAAACTGCAACGCCTGAATTTCTTGTAACTCTCTATCTGACAATTTTTTTCCTCCTTAGTTAGAAATGGTGCTTCGTAGTAATCGCTTTAGCTATGAGATTTAGAATTGCTATATAGCAATCCGTTGGCCATCGTAACATCTTAGAAACCCGGTTTCTCAAAGAAACCGGGTTTCTGGAACCCTAAATTTTCACAACCTATTTAGAATTTTTATATACCCAACTTACTTTAACTTCTGCACTGGATGAAACTTCCGGTAAAGCATCCCCTTAACCGGCACTCCCCCCAATAAATGCCGTTCCACAATTACTGGAACTTCTTCCACGCGAACCCCGCAATACCAAACCTCCTCCGGCAACACCAAAACCATCGGACCGTTGCCGCACTGTCCCAGACAAGCGCTACCTTCAAGCGATACGACGGGCGTCTCCCCTGTAGCATTATCGACAGAAGAATCGCGAAAAGCTGCCAAAACCTCTGCCGAACCTTGCTTGCGACAGGTGCGGTTTTGACAGACTAATAGACGTTCCAGAGAGCGATCGCTACCTTCCATAAACCCTCACTCAATCCCAATTAGGCGGCCACAAATCCTTAGACTCCAACCATTCCCGGTTAAACAACTTCGACTGATAGCGAGCCCCACCATCGCACAACACGGTAACAATAGTATGTCCCGGTCCCATTTCTTTCGCCAAAGCCACCGCCGCGCCGACATTAATACCAACGGAACCCCCCATAAACAAGCCATCTTTTTTTAAAAGTTGATAAACAACCCTCACCGCTTCTTTATCGTCAACCTGGATGGCATCGTCGATGGGAACATTTTCCATATTTTTGGTAATCCGACTGTTACCAATTCCCTCAGTAATCGAATTACCTTTCGCAGAAATTTCCCCAGTTTTCACATAACTATAAAGACCGCTTCCCATCGGGTCCGCAACCACCGTTTTAATCTGAGGATTTTTCTCCTTAAAAAACAGCGCCCCCCCGGCAAAAGTCCCCCCAGTACCGGTTGCCGCCACCCAAGCATCCACCTTTCCAGCAGTTTGTTCCCAAATCTCAGGACCGGTCGTCTCGTAATGGGCCATTCGGTTTGCCAAATTGTCAAACTGGTTTGCCCAGATAGCATTCTCCATTTCCTCAGCAACTCTGCCCGATAATTTCACATAATTATTAGGGTCGCGATAAGGCACCGCCGGCACCGGTCGAACCTCCGCCCCAAGAGTTCTTAAAGCTTCCATTTTTTCTATAGATTGAGTTTCGGGAATTATAATTAAACATTTATAACCTTTAGCATTGCAAATATGAGCCAAACCGATGCCAGTATTGCCGGCAGTTCCCTCCACCACGGTGCCCCCTGGTTTGAGCAAACCTTTTTCTTCCGCATCTTTAATAATATATAATGCCGCCCGGTCTTTAACCGAACCCCCTGGGTTGAGAAATTCGGCTTTACCGAGAATTTCGCATCCTGTTTCCTCGCTAAAACTGTTTAATCGTATTAAGGGCGTATTGCCAACCGTGCCGATAAAGCCGTTTTTAACGTTCATACTAAATTTACCTCACTTGTTTGTTAAAGTTGTTTGCTCCCGAAATATCTTACCAGACTTTGCTCAAATTCAAAACAAACCCCGGCAATACGCGATCGCCGCTAACAGTGGCAGGGTTGTTTAAACATTCGGTTTCCATCCCAGGACGATAAATATAGACTTTTCGATTTTTTCTATCTATTAACCAACCCAACTGTACTCCTGGTTCTTCCATATATTCTTCCATCTTTTCTTGCAGGGTTTTAAGGCGGTCTGAAGAAGACCTTAATTCCAACACAAAATCGGGACATATTGGCGCAAACTTTTCTTGTTCTTCTGGAGTTAAACTGTTCCATCTATCTAACCTCATCCAGGAAGCATCGGGGGATTTTTTTGCCCCGGTAGAAAGAGTAAATCCCGTACTGGAACCAAAAGCAATACCCGTTCCATCTTTTTCTGCCCACAAATATAAATAGGCACCGATGCCAAGATTGCGGTTTCCCGTTGTTGAACCTTCAGGAGTCATAATTAATAATTGACCTAATTTATTTTGTTCTATTTGCAAGTCGCGGTTCATTTGACAGAGCTCGAAAAAATCCTCGTCCGTCATTTTTAACTGGGGCGGCAATTGCAATATTATCTCTGAGGAATGCATAATTTTTTTCCTATATTAAAAGTCTCTTTTTAAGAGTAAGCGAGGGCGATCGCTACTTTTAAAGTAAAACCGATCGCCCTCACCTACACCAGGTCAAATGAGAAACAGACAATTGCCCGTTACCAATTCCCAAAATCTTACTTATTTGGTTGAGGAGTCATTCGTAAATAAGGCTTAATTTCCTGATAACCTTTAGGGAATTTCTCTTTTAAAACTTCCGGGTCTTTCAACGATGGAACTATGACGCAATCATCCCCATCTTTCCAATCCACGGGAGTCGCTACGCTGTAATTATCTGT
>CALKCV010000470.1 GCA_938083405.1 uncultured Microcoleaceae cyanobacterium
TTTGCTGCTTCAACCACTGCAACAATGCCAAAAATAAAGGCTCTTTCTGTTTGTCTTTGTACCGGGAAACAGTATGTTGTTTGATGCCGAAAACCTTGCCGATATCCTTTTGATTTAAACGCAACCCGTACCAAAGTTTCAGCATCAATTGAGACTCTGGAGGCAACTTTTCGTAAGCGGGGGCTAAAATAGGATTTAGCAATTGAAAAACTTCCCTATTTTTCTCATCTATCTTCTCCTCGCTTTTTTGACAAATAGGACTGTCTGGGGCGCGCAGAGCATCCACGCAAGTTTTGAGCAAATTTTCCACCTCTTGCCGGTTAGCTGCCAGGGGCAAATTATGGCGATCGGACAATCGATTAAAACGCTCAAAAATCCCCTCCCACTCCTTATCCGTTGGCGGCAATAACTTACCTTTAGGTTTTTTCGGAGCGTAGATTTCCAGGAAAGTTTGTAACCCCAAAACACAGCGTTTTATTTCCAATTCAACCAAACCTCGATGTTGCAAACATACTTTAATTTGTTTTTGGGAAAAATTCCTCAACAAACCCCAGTCGGAATATTTATCCACAACCCTCATCAAATTTTGTGCGATTAAATATTCTCTAATAGCAGCCTTAATCTTAAGTTCCGCCCAGGCAGTAACCTTGCTACATTTAGGATGGCTGAGATTATAACTGCGGAAAGTTTTCTCTGGAGATGCGGCGATTTTTCTAGCAATAAGAAAAAACTCTCCCAACAATTCCTGCTTCTCAATTCCATGCCAATTAAAATCCTTCGCCAGATAGAAAGCAGTAGAGTAACAAACTTCCTCCAAATAAGCAGAAAAATGAGATTTTGCCAGCAAATAAGCCAAGATTAAAAAGTAGAAAAAACCATCGGTCTGCTTGGATGGTTGGTTTGTGGCGATCGCTCGCATCCAACTACCAAAAGCCAAACAACCCCGCAGCCAATATTTAGCCCAAAACTCGGCATCGCCTTGGGGATAATTCTTTGCCATCCATTCTATATGGGATGCTAGTAAATTGTATGGCGATCGCCAACAACAAACCAACTGCTTGCCCCCCTGCTGAAAATCGAGAAAGGTAGAAAATTGTTCTACCAAGTTTTCGCGTTCCTCCACCATCAAATTTACGCCTCCGCCGCCGTCTGGATGAGTGCTTTTATGGAACTATCGTGCGAGTTGCTGAAAATTATGCACCGATCGAAATATAGCCTCCGGGCATCGGCGGCCGAGTCGCAAAAATAGGTTGCCAGTCAGAGACAAGCAACCAGAGAACTAAGAAACCGAGTTTTTGACACAATACCTTCGCCCCAAAACCCAACCGACAAAAAAAATGACTGGCAACCAGAGAACTAAGAAACCGGGTTTTTTGCAAAAACCCGGTTTCTGACGGACGAGGAAGAACCCCGTTCGTTGCTAGAATACCTACGAATGGTATTTTTTATTTTGGCGAAGGTATTGTTGCCAAAACCCGGTTTCTGGCGGACGAGGAGAACCACGTTGCCAAAACCCGGTTTCTGGCGAAATTGCTATATCCCCGCCGATGGAATAAAACTGCTATCTAACTTCGCCTCCTGCCACTGGCGCACCGAGTTAATAACATAAATTTTCTCGCACCGTTTGAGAGTTTCCAGAGCGATCGCCTCTTCCCGCACCTTCCCCATCTCCAGCAAATAAGCCCGAAAAGTACCGGGCAACAACCCGCATTTCACAGGCGGAGTCAGCAACTCCCCCCCTACAGAAACCACCAGATTGCCAATACAAGTTTCCGTCACTTCCCCCCGCTGGTTCCACAAAACAACGTCGTCGCAATTCGGACAAGCGCTTTTCGCATCCTCGTAAACCTTGCGGTTGGTAGTCTTGCGATACAAAAATGGATTAGTCTCATCCACTGGCACGGGCGATAAACTCAATTTCACCGGTTCCGAAACCGCCAAAAACCGGCTCGCCTCCAGCGCAACGCCCCCATCGGCCGCTACCAGCAACCGCACTTTATGGGGAACCGGTGGCAGAGACCTCGCCAAAGCCTCCAATTTCTCTTTAACATCCTCCATATCTAGCGAATACCCGAAATAAACCGCCGACTCTCCCAAGCGTTGCAAGTGGTAGCTCAATAAAAAATACCCCTCGTCCGGTTTCCATAACATCGTCTCCAGCAGGGAAAATACCGGGCGACTGACCGTCAAAACCCTCGCCTTTACCTGACATTCTACATACTCCAGGTCGCTAACCGAGTCCCAGACGATACCCCCGCCGACTCCGTACTCCGCCCGATCGCTTTCTTTATCTATTAATACAGTACGAATGGTAACGTTAAACTGAGCCTCCCGTCCCGGCGAAATGAAACCGATGGAGCCGGTATAGATGCCGCGCGGGGTCTTTTCCAAATCGCGGATAATCTTCATAGAGCTTGCTTTTGGCGACCCGCTGATGGAAGCGCAGGGAAAAAGAGCGGTCATAATTTCCCTGACTCCTGCCCTGGTAGTCGCCGTCACGGTGGAGGTCATTTGCCAGAGAGTGGGATAGCGTTCCACATCGAACAAACTCGGAACTCGAACGCTAGCGAGCTCCGCAACTCGCCCCATGTCGTTGCGGATCGTATCTACGATCGTTAGGTTTTCGGCCCTATTTTTCTCAGAACTTTGCAACCATTGGGCCATGGCCTCGTCTTCCGCTAGGGTGAGACCGCGCCCTGCGGTTCCTTTCATGGGGCGGGAGGTTAAGCGATCGCCGTCGAGATGCCAAAATAGTTCCGGGGAGGCCGAACAGATCGCAAAGCGATCGCTCTCGAAATAGGCCCCATAGTCTGCCTGCTGGGACTGCACTAATTTCAGAAACAACTGCCAGGGCTCGCCGAAGAAGGGAGTTTGCAGCCGCATGGTATAGTTAACTTGGTAGGTTTCCCCTCTGGCGATGTGTTGTTTGACGGAGGCGATCGCTCTTTCGTATTCCTCCCTAGTTACCGTTGGAGACCAGTCGAGAATATAATCCCCATCGGTTTCTGGGGCCGGCAATTGAATAACTTCCGGTTTTTGGTAAAGTCCGAACCAGAGCAAAGGCAGGGCGGATAGTTCGTGAGTTTGGAAAGCGGAGTCAAAAGCGCTTGAGGCTTCGTAACAGATAAAACCTGCCCCATAGAGATTTTGCTGCTGGATGCTTTCTTCGACTTGTTGCAAGCAGGGGATTACTTCTTCGAGGCGACGGGCCTCGATAATTTGTTCCGGTTTTTGGAAACAAAGCCACTGCTGGAGTTGGGCATCGTGAATTATTAGGCGATCGCTCATTTAACAATTAACAATTAACAATTAACAATTAACAATTATTGAATCGGTGAGGTACATTTACGATCCCCCCTTGTCTCCCTTGTCCCCTGGGTCCGTCGTTATTCCAAGCCGACCTTGTTGGATAAAGTATGTAACTGCACCGTATCCCCAGAAGGAATTAACTGCTGGCGGATAAAGTCTGCCACTCCGTTATCTTCGTCGGCCAGAATTACTCGCGCCCCGTGTCCCGACCGCAATACTTCGTCGCGATCGCGCTCTTCATAAGCTACTATAATTAAAATATCCCCCTCGTCGCACAAACGCGCCGCCGCGCCGTTGACGCAAATCGTGCCGCTACCTGCTTTTCCTGGTAGTACATAAGTTGATAAGCGATTGCCGTTAGTTACGTTCCAGATATTCACTTCCTCTAACGGCATGATACCTACTTTGTCTATTAGATATTTGTCAATAGTAATGCTGCCTACATATTCAATATTTGC
This sequence comes from uncultured Microcoleaceae cyanobacterium, assembly GCA_938083405.1. Taxonomy (GTDB): domain Bacteria; phylum Cyanobacteriota; class Cyanobacteriia; order Cyanobacteriales; family Microcoleaceae; genus CALKCV01. Next base: position 3,768 of record CALKCV010000470.1, read on the forward strand.
CTCCGTCACCCGCACTCGATGGAGTTTGGCGTGCATAAGTTTGATTTTGGACATTTCCTCTTTTCCTCTAAAATTAAAAATAGTAAGCGATCGCGGGCCAAAAAGCCACCATAACCCCCTGGCCCCCCAGCCAAGGATCGAAATAGATTTTAACATAATTGGCCACTATTTGCCTGGTAATAAGCTAATCGCTCTTCGCGATTAGCTTATTACCACCAAATTCCTACGAAAAACCAATCAATTCAAGGGCGATACGGAGGAAAACTAATGCGTTATGCAACTGTTATTGAAAAAGCTACAAACAACTACTCAGCTTACGTTCGAGATTTACCCGGATCCGTGGCAACTGGAGATACAATTGAAGAGGTAGAACGGCTCCTTAAAGAAGCAATTGAATTTCATATAGAAGGATTAGAAATAGAGGGCAGTTAATAGATAGGCTAAACGTTGGAAAAACCTGTTATTTTCCGGCAATTTCTTACATAAAGTTGTCCTCCACCTGGTTTTTAATGTTAAAATAAAGAAAGTTTATGGTTATAATAAATGGCAACAATAACATATTGCAAAGCATTACCAGAACCCATAAATGAATTAAATGCTTTAGGGATAACTCAATTTGAAGCATTTTTAAGAGCATACTCTCCAATATTTCGCTCTGCAGTATGCGAAACAGTTCGGCATTTATTGTCTGGTAATGGGTTGAATAAATCTACTTGGAATACATATCTACAAGAGGCGTATCAAATAAATAAAAGACACGCTAATGGCGTAATTGCATCAGCCAAGGGTCAGGTAGAATCTGCGTTCGTAAGTCGCAAAAGTCATATTAAGCAGTTAGAAGGAAAGTTAAAATCGGCGTTGTATTGGTTGAAAAAATCGGAGAAAAAATTTCATGATGCTCGAAAGTTTTATCGAAAAAAGAACTGGCAAAATAGTAAAAGAGGTTGTGGCTTCCCATTGTCATGTTCCTTAAAGTACCACGGTACAAATTGGCAGTATCTAAGATTTAAGATTCACCACAAAAAGCGTTACATTTACCATTTAACCAAAAAGATTGAGCATTTAAAGTCGGCTCAAGTCCTAGTGAAAGTGCCATCAAACCAAGTTTTGGTCGTCGGCAGTAAGACAGAAAGTTATGGCAATCAAGCCTGTCAATGGGATGGTAAAATTATCCGGTTTAGAGTTCCTTATTGCTTGGAAAAAAGGTTTGGCAAGTATGTTGAGACAGAGTTTGGGCGGTTCAAAAGAAACATTAATCGAATGCCTACTGATGGCAGTAAAACCTGGCATTTCTATTACAAACAAGGTAAATGGGTAGGCGCTGTTCAGTTTACTCCCGAACCAGTATTTCAAGTGTCTCGACCTATTAGCTATGGGGCAATTGGATTAGACATTAACCCAGATAGCATTGGATGGGCATATTGCGATGCAGATGGAAATTTAAGAGAACATGGACATATACCATGTTTAATGGGATTACCCCAAAATCAACAGAATGGTCAAATAACTAATGCTTGCTTACAAATTCAACAGTTAGCTGACAAATATGCAAGCCCAGTAGTAATAGAAAATCTGGACTTTAATAAGAAAAAAGAAACTCTTCGAGAAAAAGGCAAAAAATACTCTCGAATGTTATCTAGTTGGGCGTATAACAGATTTTCTGAACTACAGATGCGTATTCTAAATAATCGTGGGATTCAACTGATTAAAGTCAATCCTGCATACAGTAGTTTAATAGCATTAGTTAAATACGTCCGAATGTATGGATTAGCTAGTGACGAAGCGGCTGCACTGGTAATAGCCCGACGTGGAATGAAATTATCCGAACGACTACCGCGCTCCCTTAACCGCCTATCCTTTCGTGAAGAAGGGAAAGCACGTTTGGAGCGCGTGGAACCAATTGAATAATCTCATAAAGTCCTGGAATGCTATTCAATGTCGCCATGATTTTTATAGTATTTCAGTCCCTAACTGGGAATCGTTGGTCAAGCCGCAGTGCGAGTCGATAGACTGACATTGTGGCAAGCTTTTTGCGCTAACGATTGACGAAACGTGACCGTGGTGTTTTTCTTTGTTCGATTTGTTCCTTTTTGAGCGATTTTACAAGGTTTTTTCAAGCGGCTACCCAATTCCAGAACCTAAGTACCCGTGCAAAATTAATTAGACCTCTCCAGAAAAGGTTCGCGGACCCTTGCGCCACCGTTCCCAAATCGTTATTTTTGGAGAGGTCTATTAGACATCTGAAACAGGCGCTTTGGCCTGTTCCGAAGGGGAAATAAAGAATAATTTCATGTAAATATTTAGACCTACCTACTTACTACTTTACGCAAGTATGTTGCCAACAAAACCCCATCACCCACCAAAAATCCATCCGTTAAATCCCGTACTTTGCCGTTGCTAACCAATCTTTTTTTTACAAACTCTGATAACTTTCCCAAGCTTTCCAGAAAATATAAACAGATAAAAACCCCAGCAAACTTCTAAAAGCAATACTGACAACCTTATCCGGCAACTTCGGCAAAAACCGGGTACTAAATTGCGCCCCCAACAAACCCCCAAACCCTAAAATTAACCCCTGCTCCCACAAAACATTACCGCGAAGGGCGTGCCCCGCAGTAGCAGAAATAGCCGTAATCACGATTACTCCCAAACTGGTTTGAATAGCCTTTTTAATACTTTCATCTAACAACAAAATTTGCATCGGCACCATAATCGCACCGCCACCAACCCCAAACAAACCTGCTAATAAACCACCCACGCTACCGGTAGCAATTCTACTAATCATTTGGCTCTTTTTCTTAGCATTTATTTCGCTTTCATAATTATTAATAGGCGTTTTTTCATAATTATTAATAGCCTCTTCCTCTATCTTTTTTTTAGCTGTAACTCGCTTGCGAAATCCGACTAAATAAATATTTAAAACCAACAGCGAGCCAAAAGCAACTAATAACCAACTATCGGGAAATTTATCTGCAAAAAAAGCACCAACTTGAGCGGTAAGCAAAGCAGGCAGACCGATAGCTAAAACTTGCTGAAAATTGAGATAACCCATGCGCCAATTTTGAATGCTGCCGGAGGAAGCGGTAATGACAATTGATAAAGCGCTGGTGGCGAACGCTTGAACTGGTTCGTAACCCAATCTTAATAAAAAAGGCACTAAAACCGTACCCCCACCAATACCTAAAAAACCCGCCAGAATACCCGCAAAAAGTCCCGCCGCCCCTAATATTAATAATTCAATAAGTGTCATGTTGATTTTAGATTTTGTATTTTAACTGAAATTTAGTTTCCCTGCCTCAATGGTATGACATATTTAAAGATTAAAGTCAAAAAGAAAAAAGAGCCTTATGAAGAAAACCGAGGTTAAATCATCCTTACCGTTACCCCCAGGCAGCTTTGGTTTGCCCGTCGTAGGCGAGACCATAAGCTTTCTAACCGATGGAAAATTTGCCGAAAAGCGCGAAAAAAATGACCTATTTAGATTCCGTACTCAAAGAAGTTTTGCGAATTACTCCCCCAGTAGGCGGCGGGTTTCGCAAAGTAATAGAAGACTGCGAATTTCAAGGATATTCAATTCCCAAAGGTTGGGGAACCCGATACAACATTCGTAAAACTCACCAGGATGAGAATGTTTATCCCAGCCACGAAAAAGTTCGACCCCGATCGCTTTAGCGGCGAAGATGCCACGGACAAAAAACAACGGTTTAGTTATGTGCCTTTTGGCGGCGGTATGCGAGAATGTATCGGCAAAGAATTTGCCCGGTTGGAAATGAGAATTTTCGCCGCAATGTTATTGCGAGGTTATCACTGGGAGTTATTACCAGAACAAGATTTAAGCTTAATAACCGTACCAACTCCCCATCCCCGAGATGGTTTAAAAGTCAAATTTTGGAATAGGTAATAACAATTAATAATTAATAATTAATAATTAATAATTGAGAAAAATAT
>CALKCV010000471.1 GCA_938083405.1 uncultured Microcoleaceae cyanobacterium
GGCTTGTTGGGTAATGCAAGCGATCGCGGTTGTGAAGGGCGATCGCCGTAGCTGACGAGTTTCTAAATATCGAACCCGTGCCAGGGAGGATCGTCTCGACTTGACAAAAAGCAATTGGACATGGTAATTTTCCTAAAGAATGTATTTCGACTGAGCGGCGATCCCTCCGGGGATGCCGCTTTCTTTTTTTTCGCAGAAAAAGCCCATTTTTATGCGGTTAAGCATTTGGGGCGGCGTTCCGGTGCCTAGAATGGGCCAGAAAACTCTATCTTTTCCTTACTTAAACATAATTTAGCATAACTCAGCTTGTTTTTTGTAGCTAAGAATAAGTTTTTTGGGGGCCAAATTAATAAATGGACTTTAGTTGAGGTCAAACTTTAGACTTAGTGGCCTTTTTAGAAGTTTTTGAATCTTTGCTGGATTCAAAAGTTAACCTGACTTAACCATAATTAAAAACCAATATAGCCATGCTCGTACTTAATTAATCCTCCTAAGCCTGAAGCATTAAGACCAGATATACTAATTTAGTTAAGGTTAAAAATGGGCATTAGACTGGGCCATATAGTAAAACCATGAACTTTGAAGAAGCACTGAAGATTATCAATAAAGCGATTTATGAGAACGAAGGAAGAGGCCTTAGCGATGCTGAAGTCGTTGTGCTTAAAGGCTCCTGGGAAAATATGACCTACGAACAAATGGCCGAAATTTATCCCTATACGGCTAATTATCTCAAGGGGGATATGGGCCCTAAATTCTGGAAACTTTTGTCCGAGGCCCTGGGGGAGTCTGTGGGCAAGAGAAATTTTAAGGCGGCACTGGAGAGGGCGCGATCGCGTTTTCTAGTAGAAGACCCTATGCCTGCTTGGTTGGAACTTGAGAAGCAGGCGCAAAAAAAGGAAAGTACAACTGGGATATCTGTTTTGGAGTCCGACGAAAGTTTTAAAGAAGTCGATTCTCCAGAAAAACGTAAAATGTGGCAAATAGTCTTTGAATTAGATGACAAACGTAAAGTCTCGCCGATCGTCTTTGAATTAGACGAGATCGATGATTTAGGTGAAATAGTTAAACAACTGGAAAAACTGGGAGAGGGCAGCATGACTGTTAAACGCATCGAAATAGGTAGCATAGTGCTAACTGTGGAAACCTATCTAGAATTCTACGAGCGGATTAACGATTTGTTTGATTCGGGGCAACTTCAAGAGGTATTGGGAATTCCGATCTTGCATATACTGCCTCCGTTTCCTGACGAACTCTGTTTAAAGTTCGAGCCGCTAGAACTAGATGGGGCATTGTCTTTTGAAAGTAACTATTCTAATGCAGAGGCCCGTCGTAATGCTTACTTCAACAAGCTGTGTTTTAATAAATTGGCTACTTGGCTAAAGGTTTATAAGTCGCAAAATCGATCTATTTTGCCGGCTATTTGGGAAGTGGTAAATGGTAGCGCCATTGAACTGGGTAAGAGACGATTGGTCTTAATTCCCTGCGAGGGAGCGAAGGCAGATGGGTTGTGCGTGTCCCAGGAATGGATAGATATACCAAACTGGATTGGGAATTATTATCTGGCAGTGCAGGTTTCCCTCGCTGGGATGCGTATTTGGGGATTCGCCACCCATCGCCAGCTTAAGAACGAAGGAACATACGACCCCAACGGACGCACCTACTCCCTCAGTGCCGACAATTTAGGAAAGTTAAGTCAGATTTTGGAAGTGCCGATACTCCATACCAAGGCTGCGCTTGACCCGCTCCCGAAGTTGTCTGCTGCTGAAATACAAACTTTGTTGCGGCAGCTAGGTCCAGCAGATATTGAGTTGCCGCGCTTGCAGATTCCTTTTGAATGGTGGGGCGCACTGCTGCAAGATGAGAATTATCGGGAGGAGTTGTACCGCAGGCGCTTATCTAGTCCAAAGGTGACAAACTTGAGCGGGTGGTTCCAAGGTTTGATTGAGGCTGGTTGGCAGACGATTGAAGAAATTCTCGAAACATTCAGGCAGATGCCAGAACTCTATGCTTATGGTTTTCGCAGTTGGGTGCCTGCTACGGATCCAGAGATTGTCAGGAGAGGCAAAATAATCGATCTGGGAATCCCAACGGCAGGCACTCAGGTGGTATTGGTAATAACGCTGATGCCAGAAGCAAATGAAACAACTAATCTTCGCTTGGGGGTTTATCCTCCACAGGGGCAAATGCATCTACCATCGAATTTGCAACTTCAAGTTCTTGATGAATTGGAAGAAACTTTTATGTCGGCGATGGCGAGAAATGACGACCGTGCTATTCAGTTGGAGTTTATGGGCGATCGCTCGGATAGTTTTAGCGTCAAAGTAGCTCTGGGAGAAGCTAGCGTTACGGAAAAGTTTGCAATTTAGTTGCCTATCGATTTTACCCAAACAAATGCTATGAGTAAATTAGCGATTATTAAAATTAACCAAGGTAACTTCGAGGACGGTTTTTCTGCTACAGCGCGCATCGAGGAAAACAACCTCTGCATCTACGAGGGAACCCACAGGTTGCCGCCCGCACCCCATCTGCCAGAATTGTATCAAAGTTGGAAATCCATATCTAGGGATTTCCCCTTGAGGACCAGTAGCGATGTGGTGGAGGCACCTTCTTGCGAGAAAAGCAATAATTTTCGAGACCTCCAAGCTGTCCCTCAACAAAGAACTAACTTTTCCATTTATCAACTGGCGGAGGAGTTGGAAAACGGTTTTAATGCATGGCTCGACTCTTTAGAGCGAGGAGTGCAGAGATTTCGGGAGGGGTTGTTGGACAATCTCAGCAAAACTGAGGATATTAGGTTTGTCATCCAAACAAAAAACGAGACTCTCTCTCGACTGCCTTGGGAGCGGTGGGACTTGTTGAAGCGCTACGACAATGGCGATGTGGTTCTCTCTTTTCCCGATCGCCCCATGTCGCGCACCCCCGTAAAACTGAAAGAAAAGGTCAAAAAAATCCTGGTAATTTTGGGGGAAAGCAGCAATATTAACGTCCGAGCAGATTTACAATTGCTCCAAGAGCGGCTGCCGCCGGATGCAGAAATTCTCGAACCGTTAATCGCTACCAGCAGGGAGAAA
>CALKCV010000472.1 GCA_938083405.1 uncultured Microcoleaceae cyanobacterium
ACTTTGAAATGGCTCCCCCCTTTTTAAGGGGGGCAGGGGGGGATCGTAAATAGTATTTTACCGACTCAACAATTGCTATAACGATTAATTATTAATTATAGCAATCCGTACGGGGATTACCGTCGCTTTAAAGCCAGAAACCCGGTTTCTTTGAGAAACCGGGTTTCTTTTATTACCGCAATGATTAATTGTTATTAAATAACAATATCTTCCTTAGCAAGAGTTACCTTCTGGGTAGTCTGTTTAAATAGTGCCAACCCAAAAGTAATAGGTCCGACTCTACCGACAAACATCAGCAGAATAATAATAATCTTTCCCCAAGGCACTAAATCCCCAGTAATTCCTCGCGAAAGCCCCACCGTCCCGAGAGCAGAAGCCGCCTCGAAAATCACATCTTCAAAAGCCTGCCCCTGAACCAACAGCAAAAACAGACTTCCGGTTAAAAACATCATGATGTAAAAAACTACCGCAGCAAAAGCCCCCAAAACCCGATTCAGAGAAATGCGTCGTCCGAAGAAAGCAACATCCTTTTGACCCCGAAGCGAAGCCCAAAGCGCTCCCAACCCCGCCCAGATCGTCGTCGTTTTCAATCCACCGCCGGTCCCAGACGGAGAGGCGCCGATAACCATCAAGATCGTCATCGCTAATACTGGTGCGGCCGCTAATACCTCAATAGGATGGCTATTAAAACCCACAGTAGTCATGGCAGTCATAGACTGGAAACCCGACGCTAGAAATCTTTCGCCAAAAGGCAACTCAACTATTGATGGTTCTGCAAAAAACAAAAAAATCCAGCCCAAAGCAATAGAACTGAAAGTAGCATACAAAATAATTTTCGTAGTCAAAGTGATAGGAGTCTTGCGAGTTACGCTCAACCAAACATCAGAAATGACGATAAAACCGATCGCCCCCAAAAGACTAAGAACTGTCACGACAATATTAACCAGCCAGTCGTCTCTAAAGTCAACCAAACTCGACGGAAAAACGCTAAACCCCGCCGTACAAAATGCCGAAATAGAATGAAAAACCGCAGCCCATACTGCATTGGGTACCTCTGCCGACGAGAATGCAACGTACAAGCCAATAAAACCGGCGATTTCCGCAAGTACGGTAAAAATGATGGTGTGTTTGAGAAACGTCTTCAGACTAAACCCCTCGGGAAGAGCAAACACAGTTTTACCAATGTCTTGACGCATAGATGGCAGGGTTTTTTCCCTCGCCAAAATTGCTACCGAACCCAAAGTCATATAGCCTAAGCCTCCTATTTGGAAAGCGCAAGTAATTACAAATTCCCCAAAAAAGCTGTAAGCATCGGGAGTATTAACGGTAATTAATCCCGTAGTGCTAATAGCCGAGGTAGCAATAAAAAGATTATCTAGGGGGCTTATATAACCAGACTCCCAGCTAAAAGGCAAACAAAGGAAGAACCAGGTTAACAAAACATAAAAGCCGTAGCCTATGAGAACTACGCGAGTCGGTTTCTTAACGAGCGGACGGAAAAAATTGCGATTAGAAAATTTTTTCACAAGGTTTACTACTATTGAGTTAAAAATTAATTCCGATCGTAGAGTCAATATGGGATGCTGCAAATCTATCTGCGGATAGATTTTTTGTGTTTGAGTAATTAAAGCGATCGGAACAATATTTAGACGCTAAAACAGGGCTTACGATTGTTAATTGTTAATTGTTAATTGTTAATTGTTAATTGTTAAGACAAATTCTTGCATTTTTTCAACATAGCGATCGCGTGCCACTTCCAAAAAATTATTATGACCTCCCCCAGCAACCCACATACTTAATTTAGGTTCCCCTGCCTCCGCAAAAAGTTGTTTTCCGTGACTAAAAGGTATCACTTCGTCAGCATCGCCGTGCATTATCAAAACGGGGGCATCTACTTTATCAATTTTATTAATATTGGGAAATTTATCAAAAGGATAAAGAGGAATGGGGAGGGCAACTCGAAAAGCGCTGACAAACCCGCTTTCCACCACCAAACCCGCCACCGGCACCCGAGAGGCCAAATCCACCGAAGGGCCGCTCCCCACGGAACGGCCGTAAACGATTATTCGTTCCGGTGGGACTTTTAATTCTTGGCGGAGATATTCGTAAGCGGCGTTAATATCTTCGTAAGCGCCCCCCACAGTTGGCCTTCCCTCGCTAAGGCCGTAGCCCCGGTAGTCGTAGGAGAAGACTGCAAAACCAATATCCCGCAAGTCTCGCAAGCGGGGCAAAATATCCCCCAAATCCTCCGCATTGCCGTGACTGTAGAGAATCGTGTAGCGGGCCTCGGGATTGGGCAAATAAAGTCCAGTTATTTTAACCCCGGCCCCGGAAGTCAGATCGATAAAGTCCTCATTATCCGAGTAACTCGAAGGGCGGGGGAGGAAAATGAGGCGATCGCTCCAAAAGAAGGCCCACAAGCCCACCAACACATAAATAATCAAAAAAGAACGCATAAATCTTTTCAAAGAAAACTTACCAACCAGCAAGCGTTTAAGAGCTTTTTTGTTCATATTAGGCCTAAAATGTTTACCTTAAGAGTGCTTTGAGGAATAATTTTTAACGCAGTCTGCTCTTAGTAGCAGAATAATTAACGTTATTGCGAGGAATTAATATGGCCTTAGAATATCCAGACGACCTAAAATACTTGGACAGCCACGAATACGTCCGAACCGATGGCGACATAGCCACTATTGGCATTAGCGCCTTTGCGGTGGATCAGCTAGGAGATATCGTCTTTTTGGAACTCCCAGAAATCGGCGACGCTTTAGAAAAGGGCGAATCTTTTGGCAGCGTAGAATCTGTAAAAGCCGTCGAAGACCTCAATGCCCCCGTCTCCGGTACGGTGATAGAACTTAACGATCCAATTGTAGAGTCTCCCGAACAGATAGCAGAGGATCCTTACTTAGAGGGTTGGCTGCTAAAAGTGCGCATCAAAGATATTGAGGAATTAGAAGATGCTCTCTCTGCCAGCGACTATCGCCAATTGGTAGAGGGGGAAGAATAATTGACCGCCTCTTGTCTGCCGCCTCCTTGGGAATGATTTCTCCGGGGGCTGTGGCCAATTATCCCAGATTAGCTCGTTGCGAATCTGGGATAATTTTTTGGCCTTAATTCTCCAACATTGGCAATTCAGAAACCCCGATTTTTGGGCTATCCGAATCTTTTCGCCCCCATTTCTTGTCTGCCAAAATTTACAGCCCTTGCCTTGAAATCTAAAAAATATTGTTAAAAAGTAATAGGTAGAACAGGCGTCTCGCCTGTTTCCGTAGAACAGGCATCTTGCCTGTTTCCGTAGAACAGGCGTCTCGCCTGTTTCCGTAGAACAGGCATCTCGCCTGTTTCCGTAGAACAGGCGTCTCGCCTGTTTCCGTAGAACAGGCGTCTCGCCTGTTTCCGTAGAACAGGCATCTCGCCTGTTCTACATTTTCCCAATTACTTTTTCTTCAGCGCCTTTTTCACCAAAGTAGGAATTTGAGAAGGGCGCTCTGCTATTGGTATTTTAGCAGTTTTAAAAGCCTTGATAATACTTTCAGCAGTACCAGTACCGTTCAATTTCAGGGCAGCCGCTCTCAAACTCATCAAGTTATCCGCATGAGTCATAATTTTTTGTATTGGCGAATGTATGCCAGCGACGTAGGCAATAACTGGCTTATCAATAGTCTCAGAGATGTAAGAAGCGGCGGCCTCTTCCCTGCCACCTCCTACTTCTCCCACCAAGACGATCGCATCTGTATCCTCATCCTCATCCAAAATTTGCAACCATTGAATAAAAGACGAACCTATAATCTCATCGCTACCAATACTCACGCAAATAGACTGTCCCAACTTAGCGCGAGTTAGTTGGAGCGCGACCTCATAGCTTAAAGTATTGCTGCGGCTGATGACACCGACAGAACCGCGAGTATAAAACTCCGGTGGATGAGTTCCTAATAGCAATTTTTTCGGCACGATAATACCAGCACAATTAGGACCCACAACCAAAGTATCAGTTGCCTCTGCTTTCCCGAGCAACCTTACCATATCTAACGGCGGTACTCCGTCACTAATAATTGCTATCTGTCGGATTCCCGCAGCGATCGCTTCGCAGGCAGAATCCAGTACCGCATAAGGCGGCACGACAATCACAGAAGTATCGATGGGGCCTACTTTTTTCTGAGCTTGTTCCACTAAGTCAAACACCGGAACTTCATGCCATTCCTGTCCTCCCTCTCCCGCGCTAACACCGGCCACGATATTAGTGCCGTAGGATTTCATCATCGAGACTGTATTAGTAGATACCGCTCCTGTAACCCCTTGTACGAGTACTTTACTATCTGGAGTTAAGTTCATATTTAAGACGATCCGTAATTATTTACTTTGCTAAAGATACAGCTTTGCTAACAGCTTCATCCAAGTTTTCTACTATTTCTACCGACAACCCGTTGAGTTTGTCTTTGGCAATCTTTAAACTGCTTCCCATCAGCCGCAATACAAACTCTATTTTGCGATTGCTGGGGTCGAGTTGTTGAACATATTCCGCGATCGCCTCCACCAACTCTTCAGCCGGTTGAATGCTGCCGATAATATTAATCAATACCACCGTCACTTTTGTATCTTGCGTTACCAAATGTAGAGAATCGATCGAGCGATCGCTTAGAGTATTCGGCATTTCTCGATTGTCATTTAATCTCAGATTCAAAAAATTCGCAGGCTTACCCTTAGATTGAATTACCAAATCGAGAGTCGCCATAGTCAAACCCTCTCCATTGCAAATAATTCCTATATTTCCCTTAAGAGAATTCAACTCTTGTTGTAAAGAAACAGTTTCTTTTTTTTCTACTTCATCTCCATTAAAATTAAACTCGGGAACTATCCCTTGGTAAGTCGGCTGCTGCCACAAAGTCTGTCGCTGTTTTTCCTCTGGTTGACATTTATGATTTACCAAAGCAATTAAGTCTTGGTGACGTCCTAAAGCGCTATCATTAACGCTAACTTTTCCATCTAAAGCCATAACCTCCCCTGTAGAACTAATTCCTAGAGGATTAATTTCTACTAAATCTAAATCCTTCTCGACAAACAATTGGTACATCTTTTCGACAATATTGCTTACCGACTGAATTAATTCTCCTTGCAATCCCATTTTCACCATCAGACGGCGAGCATAAAAGGGGGAAAATTCTCCTTCTACTACTACTTGCTGCATATTTTTCATCGTTACCTCTATGTTATTGCCCCCTTGTTGCGACCCCAGGAGTATGGGCCGAGAGGCGATGGGGTCTAAGAAAACTGCTAAATATAATTCTTGGTTGGCATCGTATTTGGCTTCTGCCAAGAGGACTTCTGGATATTCTTCTTGAATTGGCAAATTAAAAATTGTCTGAGCTGCTGCCACTGCATCAATAGTATTTTCCACAAACTTTACGCCCCCTGCCCTCCCTCTTCCTCCAGCTTTTACCTGAGATTTTAGTACCACTGGATAAGGGATTTTTAAACCTTTTAGATCTTTGGGGTAGTCGATAGTTTGCGATCGCAAAACTGGTATCCCCTTCTGGCTAAATAATGCTTTGGCTTGATATTCTAGTA
>CALKCV010000473.1 GCA_938083405.1 uncultured Microcoleaceae cyanobacterium
GCCAATTAATTCGGGTTTGACGGGCTCCGAGTAGAGTTTTTGCATTAGAGCGACAAATTCCTCTTTACCCACTGAAGCGATCTGCTCTAATACTGGTTGAGTCTCGGCATAACGGGTTTGGATGCCTTCTAAATTGATAACTCCCAAAGCCCCTAATTCCGATAGCTTGACCGCCATACCCACATCTACCACTCCATCCATTGCGCTAGCAATAATAGGGATTTCTCTTTCGATGCCCCCAAGCTGCCAGCGAGTATCTGCCAAACTTGGATCGAGAGTGCGCTGTCCTGGAACCAACGCAATTTCATCAATTCCATAAGCTCTGCGGGCAGTTTTACCGCGTCCAATTGAAATATCCATTACTCTAATCTGCTACCTAGACCATATTTTAGCTAGGGTATCAAATTTAGTTCGTCTTTTGTCCAATGAAGACGGGGTGCAAGAGATGGATCGAAGATGGCTGCCAGCTACTATCTATTAAACTAGAAAGAATAGGCAAGCGCGAAACGTTTGAATAGCCAACAAATAAGCAAAAGCCACCACATAAAAAGGCCAAATAAATAAATATGAAAGCTTTCAGGAAACAAACATACTCAAAAAGTGCTACCAGCAACAAAATGTCTTCCCGACATCTTTGGCGAATATTAGGCAGTTGGATAATTGCTCAAGGGGTATTACTGGGAAATCCTGCTGTGGCCGATACTGCGGAAAAGACTCTCAGCTACAGTCAGCTTTTACAAAACATGGATGATGGGGAAGTTGAGGAAATAGATGCCTACCCATCTCAAAACATTGCCAAAGTCACACTGAAAGATGATGGAGAATCAATCTACACGGTAAATCTCTTTGAATACCACCCAGAATTGCTAGAAAAAGCTAGGGCCAATAATATCGACTACGAGGTGAAGAAGGCTCCAGATAGTAGCCTGGCTATGGGTTTGATGCTTAATTTGCTTGTGATTTTAGCAGTCATTACCCTCCTGCTCATGCTGCTGCGCCGTACCAGTCAGGCCCAGGGAAATGCTTTGAATTTTGGTAAATCTAAGGCTAGGTTCCAAATGGAGGCGAAAACTGGGGTTTTGTTTGATGATGTGGCGGGTATTGAGGAGGCTAAGGAGGAACTTCAGGAAGTTGTTACTTTTTTAAAGCAGCCGGAGCGTTTTACGGCCATCGGTGCGAAGATTCCTAAAGGGGTTTTGTTGGTGGGGCCGCCTGGAACTGGTAAGACTTTGTTGGCTAAGGCGATCGCTGGGGAAGCTGGCGTCCCATTTTTCAGTATCTCTGGTTCGGAGTTTGTGGAGATGTTTGTGGGGGTTGGGGCCTCCCGAGTGCGAGATCTCTTCCGCAAGGCCAAGGAAAACGCTCCTTGCATCATCTTTATAGATGAAATTGATGCGGTGGGACGAAAGCGAGGGGCTGGTATTGGGGGCGGTAATGACGAACGGGAGCAAACTCTCAATCAGTTATTGACTGAGATGGACGGGTTTGAGGGTAATAGCGGCATCATTATTATTGCTGCTACTAACCGTCCCGACGTTCTCGATGGGGCCTTGTTACGCCCGGGCCGGTTTGACCGACAGGTTACAGTCGATTTGCCTGCTTATAACGGAAGGTTGGGCATTTTAGAGGTTCACGCCCGCAATAAAAAACTAGACCCAGAAGTCTCTCTGGAGAGGATCGCTCGTCGGACTCCGGGTTTTTCTGGGGCTGATTTGGCAAATATGCTTAACGAAGCGGCGATTTTGACGGCCCGCCGACGGAAAGAAGCGATTACGCCCCTAGAAGTGGATGATGCTATAGACCGCGTAACTATTGGCTTGAGCTTGACGCCTTTATTGGATAGTAAGAAAAAGCGCTTAATTGCTTTCCACGAAGTGGGACACGCTCTACTGATGACTTTGTTGAAACATTCTGACCCGCTCAATAAGGTGACGATTATTCCTCGTTCTGGAGGGGTCGGCGGTTTTGCCCAACAGATATTTGACGAGAATATGGTTGATAGCGGTCTTTATACCAGGGCTTGGTTGATGGATAGGATTACGGTGACTCTGGGAGGACGGGCCGTAGAGGAGGAGGTTTTTGGTAAGGCAGAGGTAACTATGGGCGCTGCTAACGATCTTCAAGTCGTGAGTAATTTGGCGCGGGAAATGGTGACTCGCTATGGAATGTCGGATTTGGGGCCGGTTGCTTTGGAGAGTCCCAGCGGCGAGGTTTTTCTGGGTCGCAGTTGGCAAACTCAGTCGGAGTATTCTGAGGAGGTGGCGGCTAAAATCGACCATCAAGTGCGGGCGATCGCTTTTCACTGCTACGAGGAGGCGCGCAAGATTATTAGCGAAAATCGAGCTGTAATCGATCGCCTGGTAGATTTGTTAATCGAGCGAGAAACTATTGAAGGCGAAGAGTTCCGACAAATTGTGGCTGAATATCGCCAACTCCCCGAAAAACAGTTGGCTTCAATTAATTTGGCTAAGAATTAACAATTAATAATTAATAATTAACAATTAATAATTAACAATTATTAACTCTTGGGGTTATGAAAAATTCGTTGGCAATAAACCTGGTTTCGCAGAATTTAACCGGTTTTTATTCAATCTCGCCAACGATATACGGATTGCTATAGAGTCAGTAATGCACGATAAAAAATTATTTTTCGATGCCTTGTTAATTGTTAATTATTAACTTAGCTTTGTTTTTTAGATCGACTGATAAATAACAATACCTTCGCCATTTTTCTTGTAGGTTGGGTGCAGCGTAGCGTAACCCAACAAAATCGTTGGCTTGGGCTTTGCTCTGCCCGACCTAGGAATAGTATTTTTCCGCCATCAGGCGAAGGTCTTGTAAATAAGAAACCCGGTTTTTTAGAAAAACCGGGTTTCTGGGTTAGCGATTATTAATTATTAATTATTAATTGTTAATTATTAATTATTAATTACCTATTCGAGAGACGTCGAGTTTGTTGCGCGTACATTTCTCGTAAAATCAAACCCGGATCTACCCACTCGCCGCTATACTTCAATCCCCAGTGGAGGTGAGGTCCGCTAGTGCGACCGGTCATGCCTACTCTGGCAATTCGATCGCCTGCGCGTACTGTCTGTCCTTCCTTGAGAGTGATGCCGCCAGAGCGATCGGTGAAATATTTACGCCCGTTGCGAGTATCTACTCTGCCTTGGACGTGGCAGTAGATGTGTTCCCAATAGCCAGATTGAATGGCTATGCCGGTACCGCAGCGGGAATCTTCCCAAACTTCCACTACTTTACCCCCCCACCAATTGCGGATATAACTTCCTTCTGGGGCCGCTATATCTAAACCGTAGTGAAATCCTCCGCCTCTGGGACCGAATGATGAGGTGTAGGTTTGAAAGTTTTCGACGGGAAATGAGGCGCTTTGCCAATTACTGGCTAAGGCTATTTGTTCGGGTTGCTTTTGGGCTAGGCTTGTTGGATTTTGGCTGTCGATCGCTCTGGGGCTAAAGTTGCTTATGGAGTCTTGTCGGTCTATTCTGACTGCTAGGGATTCTTCGGCGTTGACTAATTTTTGTCCAAACCCCAGGGTCGCTGCGCTAAGGCCTAGCAGTGCGGCGGCCAATAGCAATTTGGGAGGATGCTTGGGTTGTGGTTTTTGTGGCGATGCTGACTCTGACATGGTGATTAACTCCTCTGTGGATTTTTTATGGGCTAATAACAGTATTTTTTCAGCTTTGATGTCTTGACATCTGAGCTTGTATGCGATATTCGTTCCAGCATATCCAAAAGGCAAGGGGTCTGACCCTCTGTGCAAATTGGTTTAACATATTATCTTATTTACGCGCCATTAACCCTGTTTCAGGTTTTTATTGAAGATTAGCTCTGGTAATGGGCTTCTTTCATCAGCCAATATTTTACTCTCGAATGTAGCTTTGTAAAGAGGTGCATCTCAATTTTGCTTTATTTCATAATTGAGATGGACCTCTGGAAACGAACAATTGAATCTAAAATCGAAAAGAGAAAACCTTTTTTTTATAAATGTTGCCAGAAATTTTTCCGTTTAGATTAACCATAGATGCTACAGCGATCGCCGGTGCATCTTTGTGGTCTTTAGCATTTTATTGGGGATTTTCTCCCGCTAGCGACTGGGTGATGGAACAATTAAATCGTTGGTTTAATTTTGCGGAGCGATCGCTCTATACTTCCGAGGAAGAATTTGAAAGAACCCGCCCCGCTAGGGAAGCACAAAATGCTTTTTATGCCTCAATTTTTAGCATAATTCCCTTTTTAATTATAGGTAGTTTTTGCAACTGGGGAGTGGAATTAGGATTGGGGAAAAGTTGGGGGATTAGTATGGGTTTAATTGTCTGCGTGGGAGGGGCAGTTTATGAATTAGGTCGCCGAGATAGCGAGTCTAGGTAATTAACAATTAACAATTGATAATTAATAATTACCGAAGAAAGCAAATGGAATTTACGATTTATATTTCGGTGGGGTCTGGGCAAATTCATCGTCCGCCCAGAAACCCGGTTTTTCCAAAAAACCGGGTTT
>CALKCV010000474.1 GCA_938083405.1 uncultured Microcoleaceae cyanobacterium
GCAATTAAAAAAGGCGAGTTTTTAATAACCGCCGAAGTTGCACCGCCAAAAGGTGCCAAGATCGCCAAGATGTTAGAAATGGCAGAAGGTTTAAAAGGGCGAGTTCATGCTGTTAATATTACGGATGGAAGTCGGGCAGTATTGGGGATGTCTTCTTTGGCGGCATCTGTCATTTTAAAAAATAATGGAATAGAGCCAATTTATCAAGTAGCTTGTCGCGATCGCAACCGAATCGGACTGCAAGGAGACTTATTGGGGGCGGCAGCTTTAGGCATAGAAAATATCTTAGCTTTGACGGGAGACCCTGTTAAAGCCGGAGACCATCAAGATGCTAAAAGCGTTTTTGATTTTGAATCCATTCGCTTGTTACAAGCTATTGATAAATTGAATCACGGAGTAGATTGGAACGGTAAAAAGTTACCCGACGGGGGTACGGATTTATTTGCCGGGGCGGCGGTCGATCCGCAGTCTTCCAGTAAGTCTGGATTGAAGAAAAGATTTGAGAAAAAATTATTAGCTGGGGCGCAATTTTTCCAGAGTCAATTAATCACAGATTTTGACACATTAGAAAAGTTTATGAGCGAGGTAGCGGTGGAAACTGATAAACCAATTTTGGCGGGAATATTTCTGCTGAAATCGGCAAAAAATGCGGCTTTTATTAATAAGTATGTGCCCGGGGTAAATATTCCAGATTCAATTATCGATCGCTTGGGAAATGCGGAGAAACCTTTAGAAGAAGGGATGAAAATAGCGGCGGAACAAGTTAAGATTGCGGGAGGAATTTGTCATGGGGTACATTTGATGGCGGTGAAGCGGGAAGAGTTGATTCCTCCTATTTTGGATTTGGCGGGAATTGGGGCGATTAATTAGGTCTGTAGGGGTAAAGCATTCGGAAGTTAACTTTTTGGAGAAATCAAAAATATTGATTTCCATAAGCTTTGCCCCATCTTTGTTAATACGGCGAGGTCTATTTTTGTATATGACTTATGAAATCGAGTTTACATCTCTATCCCTGGAAGATTTAAAAGTTCTGCGCGCGATCGATCGCAGTAAAGTAATTGATGCTATTAAAACACATTTACGATACGAACCACAGAAAGAAAGTAAGAGTAGAATCAAGCGCCTACGGAAGTTAGATAGACCTCAATATCGTTTGCGTGTTGACGATATTCGGATATTCTACGATGTAGTTGAAAATGTTGTTGAAATTATAGCAATTATTCCCAAGGCAGAAGCTACCGAATGGCTTTTACGGGAAGGTCAAACCAGAGATTAAACGAAGGAGCAAACGATGAAAACAGTAACTTTAATTGAATTGCAAAACGATGTTTCAAAATACTTAGAAGCCTCGGAGGGAGAAGATATTCTCATTGTCAAAGAAGGTGAAGTTGTAGGGGTGTTGCGAAGTTTTTCAGATGACGACGATCGCTTTGATTATGAATTAGAAAGCCATCCGGTTTTTCAAGAAAGAGTGAGGCGATCGCGTGCTTTATTCAGAGAAGGAAAAGGAATTAGAATAGAAGACGTAGAAGCTAATTTGTAAAAAAGCCTAATAACAACAATAACGACAAGATGTTTGCGAACAGGAGTCAAATAAAATGGCAGAGATTGTTAGTTGGAGATGTACTCGGAGTTTGACCGGGTTTTATGACGATTCGTATCGCTTGGTTGGTATGAGTCCTGATGGCAGTAAGTTAGTTGGGGAAAGGGGCGATGGGAAAAGAAGGAAAGCGTGGAATTTGCGGACAGGGAAACTGATGACTGCAGTTGAACTATGGCATTCCCACACCGGAGAATTGCTGCGTACTCTGCAAGGGCATTCAGATTGGGTCAATTCGGTCGCCTTCAGTCCCAACGGGCAACTCCTGGCTAGCGGCAGTCGTGACAACACCATCAAACTGTGGCATCCCCACACCGGAGAATTGCTGCGTACCCTGCCAGGAGATTTAGAGTGTGTCTATTCCGTCGCCTTAAGTGCCGACGGGCAACTCCTTGCTAGTGGTGGTGCCGACAAAACAATCAAACTATGGCATTCTCATACGCTACACCCTGTACCTGTTAATTGCCACTTTCCCGTTACCAGTCCCGATCGCTCTCTTCTCGTCAAACCAAATTACGACGAGACCACCGAAAAATGGAATCTGGAGATAATCGACACCGCCACCAAACAACTGTTGCAAACCCTCCCCGGTCATTCCGGTTCCATCGAGCAAGTTATCTTCAGCGAAGACAGTAACACGATGGTCAGTCTGGGAGGAGATTTAGTCATCAAAGTTTGGCGTCAAGGCGAGGAGTAAGATCGATTAACAATTGGGTTTATACAGACTATTTCCAGCAAAGGAAGCGAAACACAACCCGCTCTCTTGATGTTGGGTTCCGCTTTCGCGTGTCCCTAACCTACAACTAATATTCTTACTTCAAAAGGAGGTTCAATTACCATGAGATTTATCAGCCCGAAAACCGATTATGCTTTTAAAAAAATCTTCGGCTCCCAACAAAGCCAGGATATCCTCATTAGCTTTCTGAACGCGATTATTTATGGGGGGGGAAAACAAAATTAAATCTTTGGAGATTATCGACCCTTATAGCCCCGGTGAGGTTAACGTTTTAAAAGATAGCTTTTTGGATGTTAAGGCGGTTTTAGCCGATAAATCAACGGTAATTATTGAGATGCAGGTTGCTAATGTAAAAGGTTTTGAAAAACGAGTAGTTTATAACGCAGCAAAAGTTTACTCAAACCAGCTAATAACCGGAAAAGATTATCCCGAGCTTAGACCTGCAATCGCATTAACTATCGTTGATTATATCGTGTTTCCCGAGCAAGAAAAATTGATTGCTGACTTTGTGTTAAAGGATA
>CALKCV010000475.1 GCA_938083405.1 uncultured Microcoleaceae cyanobacterium
GGAATTTTTGAACGAAAATGCTGCATGCACGACTACTTATTTCTTTGCTACTCCCTAATTGTTAATTGTTAATTATTAATTATTAATTGTTAATTGGTGGCTGCGATCGCCTCGAAAAATCCCTCATCTAACTCATAACCCAACATTTGAGCTAGGGACATCAGCTTGGAATTACTCGGAATGCCTTGCTGTTGCAGCCATTGAGTTAAAATAAAAATTTTTCCCATTAAAAATATTTCCAAGGCCTCGGGGTTGTACTGGATGCCTTCCGTGCGATGGAACTGGTGGGGGACTAACATGGCGACGTAACGAGCTAATTCTCCTTCTTTCCAGTCGAGTAAAAACGGCAACCAAGGATAGTTCGCATCCAGGCGGATAAACCATAACCTGATTTCGGGAATTTCCGAGAGCTCTCTAGGGTCTAAGGGGTCGCGATCGTAGTCTATGTCCAGACGAAGCTGCTGTTCGTAAGAGGCGATGGCCCCTTGAGCGACGAGCTTTGAGATTGCAGTTTTAGCAGGAGATAGGTCTAAATTATTAATTTGTTCGGTATTGAGGGCGATCGTAATAGTCATTCGGCACTGTCCCAAAAACAAGACTTGTTGGCCCTGTGGCAAGCCAACTTATCGATTAAGATAGAATAGACGATTAAAGGGTAGATGTCCACCAAAAAACAATACCAGTTAGGAGAAACAACCCCATGTCAGCCAAACAAATTCAAACCCTAGAAGATGCTTTCAACAGTTGCCAGGCTAAGGGAATGCGCCTCAGTCGCCAACGCCGCTACATACTCGAACTCCTCTGGGAAGTTCCGCAACACCTCTCTGCCAGAGAAATTTACGACAAATTAAACCAGCAAGGTAAGGCCATCGGTCATACCTCCGTATATCAAAATCTCGAAGCTCTCTCTAGGAAGGGCATCGTAGAGTGCATCCAAAAGGCAGATTGTCGCCTCTACGGCAATATTAGCGACCCCCACTCTCATATTAACTGTCTGGACACCGGGGAAATTATGGACGTTTTTTTAGAATTACCTCCAGAGTTAATCCAGCAAATGGAAGAGCGAGCGGGAGTTAAAATATCAGACTATCGCATAGATTTTTATGCCTACCGTTCCCCAGAATCATCGCCAAATAAAGCAGAAGAAAGCCTTTGAGCTTGGGCCTCCCCATGGGTCGGGTAAATTAATTAAAAAAATGCTCTAAAATGGGTTGCATTTTTAGGTGAAGTATGATAAAAACTCTAGTCAATTCCTAATAAAATTCCATCCTACTAACCTCGATCCCTTCGGGAACGATGCTTGAAAAGATAGGCTATGGGTTCGGGAGCATCCCAGATTTGTATAGAGACTCTATAGAGATGCAGCCATTGCTTCAATCATCTCAAGCAATCAAAATTGTACTTTTTTAAAAAAACGTTTCGACAAAAAAAAAGCCAGCATCCCTAAATCAAACGTTAATAATTCCCAAAAAACTCCTAGAGTGAAATTATGGGATGATAACTCAAATAAAAAAGCAGGGCTGCCATAATTATAAAGTTTCGATAGTTGATGCCAAAAGGGAAAAAAAACCATGACTAAAATAAGCTTTCCAGAGCGAAAAAAGAGCCGCTATCTGGGCGAAGAGTCAAAAGTAGGCTTGGTAAAATTTACTAATGGCAACAATTCCCAAGGAAACGAACAGACAGCAAAACCAGAACCAGAAATAGATCGCTCTATGACATCAAACGAATATAAAACCTCTGCCCCAACTATTACCTCCGAACCTTCTGAGGAGCGGGGCCCAGCAGAGGAGTCAAAGTACGACGCGAGAGAAACAGAAACCCTCGCTCCCAAAACAGGTTTTTGGACGTGGCAATTGATCTGGTGGGCAATTGTAGCCGGGTTGGGGATGACTGGTGCGGCGGCACTGTTATGGCTGTTCGTCACTCCACCACCGCCAAACTGCGAGCAAATATCTCCTTTATCGGCAGACTCAGAAAGACTCTACTGCGCCCATAAGGCAGCCGAGTCAAAAGACCTAGAAGAACTCCAAGAAGCAATAGCTTTAGTCGAAACTTGGGAAGAAGACCATCCCCTTTACTCCCAAGCTCAACAGATGACGGCAACATGGACGAAATTAATAATGTCTGTGGCCAATGAAAAAATAAATCAAGGGGATTTGCAAGGGGCCTTGGATACGGTGGGTAAAATTCCTACAACTAGCCCGATCTATTCCCGAGTAGAAAATCAGGTGGCGCTTTGGGAAGCTCAATGGAAAGAGGGTCAATTTCTCTACGACCAATCCCTCAAAGCGATCGCAGCAATGGACTGGAAAAAGGCTTCAGTTTACGCCTTGGCCATGTCCGGGCTCGATAACGTTCATTGGCAAAAGAAGCGCTTTAAAGACCTATTAGAAAAAATGGCGATCGAAAAACGAGCCTGGGAAAAGCTCAAGGATGCTCGCTATTTGGTTTATAGAGAGACAGCACAAGAATATAAAGAAGCCCTGGCCTTAGCCAATCAAATCCCGCGAGACCTCTATATGTGGAAAAATGCAGATAAGGATATGTCAGAGTGGGCGGGCAAATTGCTAGCAATAGCAACGAAGAAAATAGAACAAAAAGACTTGGAAGGAGCGATCGCAGCAACTAACTTCATCCCCAGCAATTACAAACTCTACCCGCAAGGTCAAAATTTAATTCTCTTAGGTCGGGCGAAAGCGGCTATCTGGAATCAATCAGCAGGAGTCCCAGGGGCAAAAGATTTTGTGACTTTAGTCGAAGGAAAAGCAGCAGGAGCCAAAATTAAGTCGGATAGTCCTTATTATAAAGAAGCACAAGCTCGCCTCCAGGAAATAGAAACCCTACAGGAAAATCTCAAACAGCTTCAGCTAGCAAGCGCTTTAGCTAATGTCGGTCAACCTTTTGCTCTGGAGCTCGCTGTCGAACAAGCGCAAATGGTGGGGCGCGACGAACCAAAACGAATTCAAGCACAAAGCTTAATCGCTCGTTGGCGCAAGGAAATTCTGAGCATTGAAGACCGACCTTATCTAACGGCGGCAAGAGATTTGGCAAAACAACAAACTGTAGAAGGGCTCCAGGAGGCGATCGAGCAAGCAAGTTATGTTGCCCTGGGTCGCCCCTTGAGAATTGAAGCTCAAACTTTAATTGCCGAATGGAAGAAAAGAATAGAAATTATTGAAGACGAACCTTTCCTCGCAGAAGCCAGGACTCTGGCAAAAGAAGGTAAAGTCAACGAGGCGATCGACGCGGCAAACAAGATTGCTAAAGGTCGGGCTCTATACGCAGAAGCTCAAAAGGACATCGATAAATGGATAACAGAACAGCAAATAGCCCAAGACCAACCGATTCTCAATCGAGCATATAATCTCGCAGCACAAGGCAGTCTCACCGCAGCTATTAATACCGCTTACCAAATCAGTTACGGTCGGGCTCTTTATTACGAAGCCCAGGGTGCGATCTCTAAGTGGTCCGCAGAACGAGAGGCGATCTGGGCGGAGCAAGAAGCGGCAAGACAGCGACAATATTATCAGCCCGCCCCGGCCCCGCAATATTACAACCCAGCACCGGCACCGCAATATTACAACCCAGCACCGGCACCGCAATATTACAACCCGGCACCGGCACCGCAATATTACGATCCCGCTCCTTCCCAATCTTATTACGAACCGGCACCGCAATATTACGAGCCGGCACCGCAATACTACGAGCCGGCACCGGCCCCGCAATATTACAACCCGGCACCGGCCCCGCAATATTACGAACCAGAACCAAGCTACAGTCCCCCTGGGAATGATGCATATTTGCTTCAGGAATAACCAAACGGGAGCGCGTCACCTTTGTAATTAATAATTAATAATTAATAATTAATTGTT
>CALKCV010000476.1 GCA_938083405.1 uncultured Microcoleaceae cyanobacterium
GACGGAGCCAACCGGGCCAAGAGCGAATTCCTGGCATCCATGAGCCACGAATTGCGAACCCCCCTCAACGCCATCCTCGGCTTTACCCAACTGATGAGTCGCGATCGCTCCCTCGCGACCCAACACCAGGAACAGCTAAAAATAATCGACCGCGCCGGGGAACACCTGTTAGCATTGATTAACGACATTCTGGAAATGTCTAAAATCGAAGCCGGTCGCACTACCTTAAACCCAACGTGCTTCAATTTAACTGCTATGCTCGAAAGCCTAGAAAGTATGCTGCGACTGAAAGCAGAATCGAAAGGCTTGCAGTTAATTTTTGACATTGCCCCGGATATTCCCCGAGTAATAGAAGCCGATGAGGGGAAACTGCGTCAAGTTTTAATTAATATTTTGGGCAACGCCATCAAGTTTACTAAATCTGGAGGCGCGAACTTGCGAGTAAAAGCCGAAACGGACAATCTTCCAGACGTACAGTTGTTCTTTGAAATAGAAGACACGGGTCCGGGCATTGCCCCAGAAGAAATGGATCGGCTCTTCGAGCCCTTCGCACAAACTCAGACGGGACGTCAATCTCAGCAGGGGACTGGTTTGGGCTTACCCATCAGCCGGAAATTCGTGCAATTGATGGGAGGAGATATTCGATCGAGTAGCATTTTCGCTAAAGGCACTGTATTTGCTTTCGATATTCGGGTAACTGTAGCCGATACTGCGGACCTTGTCGGCGAACCCTCTGAGGGAAGGGCGATCGCTCTGCGGGAGGGTACGGAGGAACGTCGCATCTTAGTGGTGGACGACCAAGAGCATAACCGCCAGTTTTTGGTGGCGCTTCTGGCTGCTATCGGTTTTGAAGTGCGGGAAGCGGAAAATGGCGAGGAAGCATTGAGCTTATGGTCGAGTTGGGAACCTCATTTGATACTAATGGATATGCGGATGCCGGTTATGGACGGTTATGAGGCTACTAAAGGTATTAAAGCAACCCCCAAGGGTAAAACAACTACCGTTATTGCCTTGACTGCCAGCGCCTTTGAGGAAGATCGCCAGAAAATCTTGGCGGCAGGTTGCGACGATCTGGTGCGCAAGCCTTTCCGAGAAGAGGTGCTGCTGGAAAAAATAGGCGATCGGCTGGGAATAGAATATATATATGAAGGTGACGACGAACAATCTCAGGAGCCATCTCAAACTCCTGAAAAAACACTCACGACTTCTGATATAATCCAATACTTGTCCCAAATGCCCCAAGATTGGGTGGCAGAGGTTCGCGATGCCGCCTCCCAGGGCACCGACGATGCAATCTTGGAACTGCTAGAGCGAGTTCCAGAGAGCCTTTCTCTTTTAGCTAGGGCTTTGGGAGATTTGGCTAATGATTTCCAATTTGAAGCAATCATGGAATTGACCCAACAGGAGCAAAAATGAATCAAAATCTAGTTGAATTAAAAGGAAAAGATATTTTAATAGTTGACGATACTCCAGACAACCTGCGGGTTTTATCGTCCATACTGATAGCTCGCGGCTGTAAAGTCCGCAAGGCTTTGTCGGGTAAAATGACTTTGACTATCTGCCAAAGCACTTTGCCGGATGTAATTTTACTCGACGTGATGATGCCTTCTATGGACGGTTATGAAACTTGTATTGCTTTAAAAGCAGACCTGAGAACTTCGCAGATTCCGGTTATTTTCATTAGCGCCCTTAGCGATGTCATGGATAAGGTCAAGGCTTTTGAAGTAGGAGGGGCGGATTATATTACTAAACCTTTTCAGGTCGAAGAGGTAGCAGCCAGAATCGCCCATCAACTTACTATTAAGCAGTTGACTGAGGAGCTCAGAAGGTCTAACGCGGAATTAGAACAATTTGCTAGCATCGTCTCCCACGACCTCCAGTCCCCTCTTGCTGGAGTGGTTAGCTTGGTTGAATTCATGCAACAACAATACGATGGGGTTCTCGATCGCGACGGACAAGATTGTTTGCAGGAAATTGCGGCAACAGGCACGAGGATGTCTCGACTGGTTCGAGATTTGCTGAACTATTCGAGAATTAATGCAAAGCCATTAGAGTTTGAGTCCGTGGACTGCAATAAAATCTTAGAGGAAGCGCGAGCCAATTTGCTTTACGATCTTTTGAGTAGCGGTGCTAAGATTGTTTCTGGAAAATTGCCTGCGGTGGAGGGCGATCGCACCCAACTGATCCAGCTTTTTCAAAATCTGATCGGCAACGGTATTAAGTTCCGCCGTCCGGGGGTTACTCCCGAAATCCAAGTCTCGGCTATAGCTAAAGAGGGTCAATGGGTGATGGCAGTCCGCGATAACGGCATCGGCATACCGCCAGAAAAGCGCGATCGGATTTTTGAAGTATTCCAGCGACTTCATTCATCAGAAGAATACCCCGGCCACGGTATCGGTTTGACCACTTGCCAGAAAATCGTTCGGCGTCACGGCGGCAATATCTGGATAGAATCTCAAACGGGAGAAGGCACTACCTTTTTCTTCACTTTACCTTCAACAATTGACAATTAACAAGTTCCCAATTAACAATTAACAATGACAGATTACAAAGGAAATGTTTTGGTGGTGGACGACACGGCAGATAACGTGCGGCTGTTGTCGAGAATGCTGGCAGGAAAAGGCTATAAAGTCTTGAAAGCCTTAAGCGGCAAGATGGCTCTGACTGCCTGCGCTACCAGCCCGCCCGATCTAATACTACTGGACGTGATGATGCCGGAGATGGACGGTTATGAGGTTTGTCGTCGGTTGAAGGCGGACGAGCGAACTCGCAAAATTCCGGTGATTTTTTTGAGCGCCCTTAGCGACGTTGGGGATAAAGTGAAAGCTTTTGAGGCGGGAGGGGTAGATTACGTTACCAAACCTTTTCAACGTGCGGAAGTTTTCTCCCGCGTAGAAATTCATTTACAATTATGTCGGCTCCAAATTGACCTCGAAGAAAAAATTAAAGAACGCCAGAAAGCGCAACAAGCTTTAGAAATAAGCGAAGCTAAAAACAGGAGCATCCTACACGCTATTCCCGATATCATGTTTAGAATAGATGCGGGTGGCAGTTTTTTAGACTACCGCCTGCCAGAGACAAACGAACTAAAAAGCCCCTGTTTTCCGCAAAAGGAAGACTGTGTGGGTAAAAATATATCTGAAGTTTTATCCGGGGATTTTGCTTCGTGGATGAAGCACTACATCGAACAAACTCTCCAAGGGGGGCAAATACAAATCGCGGAGTACGTGCGGCAGGTGGATGGTAAATGTAAGGCTTACG
>CALKCV010000477.1 GCA_938083405.1 uncultured Microcoleaceae cyanobacterium
TTTTCCCATCAAAATATCCTTACCCGCTCTTTCTGGACCTTTGATTTGCAAATTTGGAAAGTGCGTGCGAAACAAAAAGAATAATCGCTCTGTTAAATCGTAACCTTTACTTCCTCGGCTTTTATATTCCCACAGTAAAGCACACATAGTCTCATCGGGAATAGGGCGTGTCATAAACGCAGCTTGTACTTCTTGAATTAACCTAAAACCAGAACCAAATTGTTTGCATAAATCTTTCGCTTTTTTCTTTCTTTTCAGCATTTCCACAGGTGTTTCCGGGCTAACATACTTCCGAAAAACCCGGCATAATTGAATTCGCATCCAACTATTAGGAACTTCAGAAATTTGCATAAAAAGACGTACTGATGATTCAGAACTTTTAACCAATTGTCCAAACATCACTAAAACTGGTTCGTAAAGCTGACAAGCATCTTCTAAGATATCGGGATAATATTCTCCTGTTGCTAAAGTTATCCAATTATGTCCATCAACTTTGTAATCTTCAAATGCAGTTCGTCTTTTTTTTGACATAAATACGCGACTTAAATAAATGATTTAGCCAGCAGCACCATCATTCGCTAAATTCGATTCAGTTTGGGAAAGCTCTATTAAAGCTTTTGCAAAAGTAACAGTAAAATGTTCTCTGAAAAAGGGAACGGGGAACGAGCGATCGTTCCGTAGTAATCGCTTTAGCGATTCTTAATTCCCAATTCCCAATTATCGATTATCTATTGTCCGAATTCAGCTTGCAGAACATCGTCGTTATCGTCAGCGAGGGTGGCGACGATCGTAATTGACCTAGAAACCTCCCCCGGAGACAACTCCGCCACAGTACGAGTCGCTAGGATCGCAATTTGCTCGTCCACGATCGCAAAATGAGACTCCATAGTTGACATCCAGTTCATTTCTAAAAGCTTCCGCATTAACTGGGGTTCGTTTTTGGCAGGCAGCTTCAAGACATAAGCCCAAACCGTAAAAGTGTCGTCGTCAGTCTCCCCCGTCAGCTTGACAAACACCTCAACGCTGCCATATTTAAACTTCCAGAGATGGCCCGCTTCGTTTTGGGCCACCATCACCTTTTGCTCTTCGGCCATGCCGGCAATGACAGTTTCGATTTCCTCCGCATAGCTCATGCCCATAGATTCCTGCATAGTCTCTCCAGTGGAGAACTCTTCAGTAGAAACAGTTTCGGGATTCGTCGCAGCCATAGTTAGTTACCATTTTTACAAAACAACTTACCCAACAGTTTAAGCCTTCAGCCTAACTTAATTGCCGATCTCTCCTTTTACCCTTCCACCGACTCTGGTTTCCTCGCCACCCAATACTTGCTCATAAAATGATTCGTTGTTGAAACATCCACAAAACCTGCCTCCTCCAAACGTTTCACCAAATCGTCAGTAATATAATGCTTGTAATAAGGCTCGTGAAAAATCGAACTAAAACCCTTCATCGCAGGCATCATTTCAGGAGAATCCACAGCTTGAATCGAATCGCACATAATAAAAACTCCCCCCGGTTGAGTAACCCG
The DNA here is from genome assembly GCA_938083405.1 of uncultured Microcoleaceae cyanobacterium. GTDB lineage: Bacteria > Cyanobacteriota > Cyanobacteriia > Cyanobacteriales > Microcoleaceae > CALKCV01. The sequence goes on from CALKCV010000477.1 coordinate 1,529, forward strand.
AAAAGCCTCATTTATTACTCGCTGGCGGGCGAAATGCGGCAATTCGTGGAAAAGAAAAACGTTAGTAGTTGCTTGGAAATAATTATCCCGAAAAGGTAATTTTTCTCCATTCGCTTGTATCAGTTGGGGCAGTACGCCAGGCATTTGCGATAATAACTCATTAGCTTTTCGCAAATAAGCAGGAGATAAATCTACCCCAAATAAAGACGCTTTAGGCAAAGCAGCGCGGATAAATTTTAAAGTTCGACCGGTGCCGCAAGCAATATCTAAAACTCGCGGTTTTTGGTCTTTTGGTAATAACTTACTCAAGCCTTCCTTTAAAGGTTTTAAAATCCGTCGGCGCATCGCATCGGCAGTACCGTTAAACAGAAGTTCCACCTGCAAATCGTATAAATTAGCCGACATCTCGCTCAAATAACCATCAGTTTGATGGTGGAAATTTTGCAAGTAATAAGAGGGATAGCCCTCCTTATCAATTTCTGAAGAAAAAGCCTGATATTGGCGCTTATGCATTCTATCCCAAACACCAGCCATATCCAGACAAAGCGCGGGATAGTAGCTAAAGAAATCCAACCAAGGATTATCGAACAGAATCTCAGCAGGATAAACACCCCTTTCGCTATCCTCCCAGTCCGCATCCAGAAGTTCTTGCATGCTTTGTTGAATCTTGAAAATTAATTCTGGATTCCAATTATTGCTATTTTGTTGCCGTAGAGGAAAAACTAGACTTTTTAGGCGGTTGCTAATAGTTTTATGACCCAAAGCAAAGGAACTTTTGCCTTGTTGAAAGGTTTGATATGTCAGTTTGGTAATAGTATCTGGCATTGTCAAAACAGAATCGATTTAATCAATTTTCAATAACCGAGTTTTGTCGCAAGCACTCGATCGCGATCGAATGGCCCGATATGAGGCACTCTTCGTGCTTGCTACGAACTTTGTAAACAATTGTAACGCAACCTTCAGCAACCCTCAAAAAAAAGAGCCACCGACAGACGGTGGCTCTTTTTTCGTGCTAACTACGACGCCAAAACCAAATTAGCAATCGTAATAGAGAGAAAATTCGTAAGGATGGGGCCGCAAGCGCATGGGGTTAATCTCAGTGTCCAACTTGTACTCGATCCAAGTTTGAATCAAATCTTCGCTAAAGACTCCACCTTCAGTTAAGAAAGCATGGTCGTTTTCCAAAGCTTCCAAAGCACCCTCTAGAGAACCTGGAGTAGAAGGAATCTTGCTCAACTCCTCGGGAGTCAGATCGTAAATATCCACATCCAAAGATTCCCCGGGGTCGATTTCGTTCTTAATACCATCGATACCGGCGCAAAGCATGGCAGCAAAAGCCAGATAAGGATTAGCAGTAGCATCAGGACAGCGGAACTCTAAGCGTTTGGCCTTCGGATTAGGACCGCTTAGAGGAATGCGAACTGAAGCAGAACGGTTTCCTGCGGAATAGGCCAAGTTAACCGGTGCTTCAAAGCCCGGTACTAAGCGCTTGTAAGAATTAGTGCTGGGGTTGCTGAAAGCCAAAAGAGCCGGGGCGTGCTTGAGAATACCGCCGATATAGTTCAAGGCCATTTTGCTCAAGTTGGCATAGCCATCGCCCCAGAACAAAGGTTCTCCGCCTTTCCAGATGGACTGGTGGGTGTGCATCCCGGAACCGTTATCGTTAAAGACCGGTTTGGGCATGAAGGTCACGGTTTTGCCATACTTTTTGGCCACGTTCTTGATGACATACTTATAAATCATCAAATTATCCGCAGCTTCGACCAAGGTTCCAAATTGGAAACCTAACTCGCACTGACCGCCAGTAGCCACTTCGTGGTGGTGCTTTTCAATGGGCACGCCGCATTTGGCCATTACTAGCAGCATTTCGCTGCGCAGATCTTGGGAGGTATCCGTCGGAGATACGGGGAAGTAACCTGCTTTATAGCCTGGCTTATAACCTTTATTCCCGCCTGGTTCTTCCTTGCCCGAGTTCCAGCGGCCCTCGATGCTATCGACGTAATAAAAGGCTTTATTCTCGGTTTGGTCGAAGCGGACATCCTCAAAGATGAAGAATTCTGCTTCTGGGCCGAAGAAGGCTGTATCGCCTATGCCGGTAGAAACTAAATAATCTACTGCTTTCTGAGCAATTACCCTGGGGCAACGGCTGTACCATTCACCGCTGCGGGGCTCTTTAATACTACAGATGACGCTTAAAGTAGGTTCGGCCATGAACGGATCCATCCAGGCAGTCTTGGGGTCTAAGGTCATCATCATGTCTGATTCGTTGATGCTTTTCCAACCCCTGATGCTCGAACCGTCGAATGCTACTCCGTCTGTGAAGGAACCTTCGTCGATTTGGCTTCTGTGAAGTGTTAAGTGCTGCCAGATGCCGGGCAGATCTACGAATTTCAGGTCTATAAGTTGAATGTCTTGTTCTTCGATTAGATTTAAGACTTCTTGCGCTGTTTCTGGCATTTAATAACTCCTAATTTTTTGAAATCTTACCTGATTAATGGGTTTCTAGTTTTAAAGCACGCCTGTCAGATATTAAGGATTAAGATTTTAATTTTTTGTATAAATTATTACAAAATGTTGTTTTGCTCGTAAGAAGATTTTCTCGGGCACCCGTTTTGTAGTAGCCTAAAATAGGCAGTTTATAAGATTTTTTGGAGAAATAAGTTCATGCGGGACGCAGTTACCAGCTTGATTCAAAATTATGATGTTACCGGTCGGTATTTGGACCGGGATGCAGTGGATAGCTTAAAATCCTATTTTGCAACGGGCACGGCCCGAGTCCAGGCGGCCACGGTTATTAATGCTAATGCGGCCAAGCTTGTGAAGCAGGCAGGCCTAACTTTGTTTGCCGAACAACCAGAACTGATCCGTCCTGGTGGTAATGCTTATACGACTCGTCGTTATGCTGCCTGTCTGCGGGATATGGATTATTATCTGCGCTATGCTACCTATGCTTTGGTGGCAGCCGATACGGATGTCCTGGACGAGCGAGTCCTGCAAGGACTTCGGGAAACTTACAATTCTCTGGGAGTTCCTATTGGCCCTACTGTCATCGGCATCGGTATTATGAAGGATTTGGTCAAGGCTGAGGTTCAAGCAGCCGGTTTGGAAACGGGCCCCTATTTAGACGAACCTTTCGATTATATGATTAGCGAATTGGGTGAAAAGGATATTTAGGCCCCATTAGCAATTAGCAGCTACTTTTAAAATGTTTTTTTTGCTATTGGGTAATGGGTCATTCTTATAGCAATCCGTCGGTATAAAGCTAATCTCACCAAACCCGGTTTCTTCAACAATACCTTCGCCATTTTTCTTGTAGGTTGGGCTCCGCGTAGCGCAACCCAACAAAATCGTTGGGTTTCGCTTTGCTGCACCCAACCTACTTCTAGACGCCGGCGTTGGTATTGCTTCGAGAAACCGGGTTTCTGGCTGACGACCTTATCGCGAGCCTCAGAAGTAGGATTGCTATATTCCCATATCCCAGTTCCCTTTTTTTGATTTTTGGGTGCATACTCCATGCAGCCAAAATACTACTGACAACCCACGCGGATAACAGGCAGGATGCCTGTTCTACTGACAACCCACGCGGATAACAGGCAGGATGCCTGTTCTACTAAAAACTAACCATTAGCAACGATTAATGGGTAAAGAACGACTGGATATTTTATTAGTAAAGTTAAATTTATGTACTTCCTGCCAAGAAGCGAGGGGTTTGATTATGGCGGGGGAAGTTATGGTAAATCGAGAGGTAATTGATAAGCCGGGAACGGAGGTTAAATTAGAGGCAAATATTGAGCTAAAAGAGCGATCGCCTTTTGTTTCTCGCGGCGGTCATAAATTGGAAAAAGCTCTGGCGGTTTTCCCTATTTCAGTTAATAACAGAATT
>CALKCV010000478.1 GCA_938083405.1 uncultured Microcoleaceae cyanobacterium
TAATTGTTAATTGTCAATTCCCCATTGAAAGATTGCCGCGCCCCAGGTTAATCCCGCGCCGAAACCGGAGGCTGCGATAACGTCACCGGGTTTAACTTTTCCTTCGCGAACCGCTTCATCTAAAGCGATGGGAATAGAAGCGGCTGAGGTATTGCCATATTTTGCGAGATTGCTAATAACTTTTTCTGGGGGAATATTCAAGCGTTCTGCTACAGCATCCATAATTCTTTGGTTGGCTTGATGTAATAGCAGCCAGTCGATTTGTTCGACGGTCATATTAGCTCGAAAAAGAGATTTTTCGATCGCCTCTGGAACCTTCTTCACGGCGAAGCGATAAATTTCTTTCCCGTTCATAGTAATAGGTTGATAAGTCCCTTTACCGATATTAATTCCTTCCATTAATTCCGTCGGTTGACCTTGAAAAGACAGATTGAGAGAAGAATTTTTACTCCCGTCGCTGCGCAGTTCAAATCCTAAGAGGCGATCGCGATCGCAAGCTTGCAACACCACTGCCCCGGCCCCATCTCCAAACAAAACGCAAGTGCGGCGATCGGACCAGTCCACCCAGCGCGACAAAAGATCGCCCCCGATGAGAAGAACATTTTTATAAAGGCCAGTTTTAATAAATTGGGAGGCCGTCACCAGGCCAAAAATAAAGCCAGAACAAGCGGCAGTCAGGTCAAAGGCCACCGCTTGCGCGGCTCCTAACTGTCCTTGTATCTGACCGGCACTGCCGAAGAGGTCGTCGGCCGTAGAAGTGGCCAAAATAATCAAATCGATATCTGCGGGAGAAATATTTGCCATAGCGATCGCCCTCTGGGAAGCCAAAGTAGCGATCGCGCTGAGAGATTCCGTCCCATCCGCCAAGTGGCGATCGCGAATTCCCGTGCGAGAACTAATCCACTCATCGTTCGTATCAACTATTCGAGATAGTCTCTCATTATCCAAAGAAACTGCGGGGACGGCAGAACCGCTTCCCGTCATGGCAATGCCGATATTTGTCATCTGTCAAGATTTAACTATTGTTAAGATTGGTGAAGCTTTCAAACGCGACAGCTACTAAGGGACTAGCAACTTAATAACATACCGATGTTGCGTGGAGGTTCGCTACACCCAACCTAGTCTGGACCGGTATTTTATTTTTTTGCTACTCCCTAACTGCTGCTGCCACTAACTGGGGTGGAAGGCTTTGGCTTTTCCTTAACATATTTAGAGCTAATGCGTTCTAGCACTTCATTATCGATCGCCTCTTTCGCCAGACGAACCGCATTACAGATCGTCGCCTCCTTGGACGAACCGTGACCGATAATGCAAATTCCCGCCACTCCCAAAAGCAAACCTCCACCATGCTCCACCCGATCTATGCGTTGCTTAATACGCTGGAGATTAGGCTTGAGCATAGCCGTACCGATTTTACCCCTCGCTCCTTTAACTAACTCCTCCTTGAGGACTTGAAGCACCACATCCCCAACGGCCTCGGCGAACTTCAATAAAACATTACCCGCAAAACCATCGCAGACAATGACATCAAATTCAGCCGAAAGCACGTCCCGCCCTTCAGCATTGCCGACAAAATTAATTTGAGAATTTTTTTGCAGCATTTCGTGGGTGCGTACTGCCAGATCGTCGCCTTTGGAAGGTTCTTCGCCAATATTAAGCAGTCCTATCTTCGGCTCGGACACTCCCAAAACATACTCGCTGTAGATCCCCCCCATCACCGCAAACTGTTCCAAAAACTTCGGACGGCAGTCCACGTTGGCACCAACATCGAGGATTAAAACCTGCTTTTGCGGTTTTACCGTCGGTAAAACTGCCCCAATAGCAGGGCGATCTATCCCTTTAATTCGTCCCAAACGCAGCAAGGCCGCTGCCATTGCCGCCCCCGAATGGCCGGCGGATACCACGGCATCGGCTCGTTTTTGCTTCACCAAGTCCATTGCCACGTTAATAGAAGCTTTAGGCTTGCGTTTTAACGCGCTCAAAGCCTCTTCGTGCATCTCTATAATTCCCTCGGCGGGAACTATCTCTGGGAGAGGAGAGTTTGTATCTTCTTTAATACAGGCTTTGATTTGCTCTGGGTCTCCCACTAGCAAAATTTCTACACCCAATGTTTCTTGAGCTTTGAGCGCTCCCTTAACAATTTCGGCGGGGGCATGGTCCCCGCCCATAGCGTCTATTGCAATTCGTTTAGCTGTCGTTCCCATTGACCAAAGTTAGAGAAACCTTCAAGATTCTACCAATTAGTAATCTTCCTTTATCTTTTAGATTTTAGATTTTCCTGGCACCCTGCCATAATATCCTATCTTCAGAAATAGGTAATTTAGATGTTTTTCTCTCGATTTAACTATTAGAAATGTGGGAATTATTGGGTTCTGGAGCGATCTCTTTGTGGTTGGAGGCGGCATCCGTCGAGCTCCCTGGAAGAAATGCAGTTGCTATTCTCAAATGGCAGGCAGGGCTGCCAGAGTTAGTCGTACCAAACGCTTCAGAGGCAGCATTAACTTTAACTGCCGAGGAATATTTGGCAGGTTTGAAGGCCAAGAGACTTTTGAGCTTGCCGACTCAGGGCGTCTGGATGCAGTCGGAATCAGCCCCATTAGTAAGCGAGGCCGGGACGACACCGATGCCCGGGGCCTCCCTGACTAAAATCGCGACCTCTTTGGCATCTTTGGACCAATGGGGGCCCGCTCATCAATTTGAGACCTTAATTAGCGCGACGGGGCAGGTTGAAAATGGGGTGTTGCGGGGAGATTTGGTTGTTAGCGGGGGCGGGGATCCGTTTTTTGTTTGGCAGGAGGCGATCGCTCTTGGGGCCGCGTTAAATAAATTGGGAATTAAGCGGGTAACGGGCAATCTGATAATTACCGGCGATTTCTGGATGAATTATCAATTAAATCCTTATGTTGCTGGAGAGTTATTGAGACAAGGTTTAAATTCTCAGTTATGGTCTTCGGGAGTGAAAAATCTTTATTATCGAATGCCTCCAGGAACGGCCGAACCTCAAGTAGCGATCGCCGGTTTTGTCATTTCAGAGAACTCAGTTGCTAATACTAAACCCTTAATTCGCCATCAATCTTTACCCCTAATTTATATTCTCAAACAGCTTAACGTCGAAAGCGATAACGACCTAGCAGAAATTTTAGCAATGCTAGTGGGAGGGGCGAAAAAAGTACAACAAATTGCTGCTTGGAGTGCCGGAGTTCCCCAAGCCGAAATTCAATTAATTAACGGTTCGGGATTAGGGGAAGAAAACCGAGTTTCTCCCAGGGCGGCGTCGGCAATGTTGAGAGCAATTCAACGCCATTTACAAACTTCTAAATGGAATATAGCAGATTTATTTCCCGTGTCTGGAAGGGATAGAGGAACTTTAGAAGATCGCAATATTCCTCAAGGGGCGGTAGTCAAAACCGGTACTCTTTACGACACCATCGCTTTATCTGGAGTGTTGCCGACAAAAGAGTATGGTTTGGTATGGTTTACTTTAATTAATCGGGGTACGAATTGGGAGAGATTGCGAAGGGAACAGGATGTTTTTTTACAACAGATTATTCAGCGATTAGGCGCCGCAGCAGTTCCACCTTCTCTTAGTTATCATATTGATGGTAATAGATTGGGTTTGGGAGCGAAAGAACGAAATGAAGTGGTTTTAAATAAGTAGAAAAAAATGTAGGTCGGGCTCCGCGCCCCGCGCAACCCAACAGCAGCAGTCAAAAAACGAGCCCAGAAACCCGGTTTTTCAAAAACCGGGTTTCTTAATTTCAATATCTTCCCCTATCAACCAACATGAGGTTTGCAAATAGCTTTCATTGCTTGCAATAATTGAACCGACTGTTTGGCATCTACTAAATTCAGTTTTGGGAATAAATGATAAGTTGATGTTTCGCCTTTTTGAAGAAAAACAAATTGATAATCCATCCCGTTAGTTGCTAACCCCCAAACAGATTCTTGATGACTCAATCCTTTATAAGCATAAGTCAGTAATTGCGGCAAACCAACAGAAACATCAGCGCTAAATTTTTTAGTTTCAATTACCAAAA
>CALKCV010000479.1 GCA_938083405.1 uncultured Microcoleaceae cyanobacterium
AGTAATTAATAATTAATAATTAATAATTAATAATTGTCGGACGTTCGTCGGTGTCGAATAAGCGTGAATACAAGCGTCATCCGCAGGGGAATTTTCGAACAAAAATGATTTTGCACGACTACTTAACAATTAACAAAAATGAAAGATATTTCCCTAAACTTGATTGCCGTGGGAGTGTTTGCGATAACTTTATCGGTTCTGCTGGGGCCGCTATTTAATTTATCTCCAGCAGTGCCGGCGATCGCTACTGCTTGCCTGTTGGGATTGGCGACTATAGATAATTTTAGCTGGCAGGGGCAAGGAAGCCAAATATTGATAGATTTATTTGTATCTGGGGAAGGGCGCGATCGCATCATCCATCACGAAGCGGGACATTTCCTGGTAGCTTACCTGCTCGATATTCCTATTAGCGGTTACGCCCTCAATGCTTGGGAGGCTTTTCGACAGGGACAATCGGCCCAAGGGGGCGTGAGATTTAACGATTTAGAGTTAGCAAGCCAATTGGAAAAAGGCAGTATTTCTTCTGTTTTATTAGACCGATATTGTACGGTTTGGATGGCCGGTATTGCGGCGGAGAATTTCTGTTATGGTAATGCGGAGGGTGGCGCTGAAGACAGGACGAAAATTAGTGCTTTGTTATTTCAAATGAAACGCCCTTTATCGGAATCTAAATTAAAACAAAGTTGGGGTTTTCTGCAAGCGAAGAATTTAATTGAAACTAATAAGTCTGCTTACGAAGCTTTAGTAGAAGCGATGAAAGAAAAACAATCCGTGGATGATTGCTGTAAAGTTATCCAGGGGCGCATTTCAATTTAAAATTCAGACATAAAAAACCCGGTTTGTTGGGCAATACCTTCGCCTGATGAAGGCATTCAGATGTAAGAAACCGGGTTTTTGCTGGGGCCAAAAGCCCGGTTTCTGGCTGGCGAATGAAACCAATTATAAGCATTCAGATGTAAGAAACCGGGTTTTTTTAAAAAAACCCGGTTTCTGCTGGGGCCAAAAGCGCGATCGCTCAAAAAATGGCGAAGGTATTGTATTAAAAACCCGGTTTCTTAGATATTGAATAAGACCGACGGATTGCTATAGCAACGGCAAAACCATGACTAAAGAACAACTACAACTACCCGCCCTCACAGGGTTGTGCGGCGCTTACTTCCATCAAAATTGGGATTATGAAGCACCCGACGCTTTAGGAGTTATCCGCAACTACCTAAAGGGAGAGCCAATCTCCCAAATTAAAAAAACCATTGAAGAAATAGATCGCTTATTTTCCCTCAACCTCGAACCAGAGCAATTAAAAAAGCTGTTTGAGTCGGAGTTAAAGTGTTGCTACAATCCGACAGTTTATGGCATATCTCACCATTCTTGGTTGCTGTGGGTGCAGATATCTTTGAAGCAAGCAGTTTCGAGATAAATCCTCCAGTAAGCATAAAGTAGCGATCGCTCTTTTCGCGCGTCAGAAACCGGGTTTTTTGCAAAAAACCCGGTTTCGTGAGTCCTTTAATATCAAGTCGCATTAAACGATAGGGCGTAAAAAAAGAGGGGCAGGATGGCAATGCAAGTCAGGTTAAGGGTTATAGGCTAATAACCAAATTATTAATTATTAATTATTAATTATTAATTATTAATTGATATAATCTAGGGAGTAGTATTGAACGGAGGTAGCAATGACCTTAGAGGAAATTTTAGCGGCCCTCAAAGAGATGAAAGGGGAAGAACGGATAATTGTTATTGAAACTGCGGCCCGTTTAATTCGAGAAGAGGCTGAAGAAAAGGCAAAACTGAAGGCAGAACAAAAACGGGAATTAGAGGAAGCCGCTAAAGAGGCACTTCCCGACTATTTGCCAGGAGGAGCGCTGTACGATCTTTGGTCTCCTGATAGCGAACCTTACTACGATTCTGAGGATGAAATTCCATTAGCACCGGAGGTGGAGGTTAATGCGTAGAGGTCAAGTTTGGTTAGTCGGGTTTGGTGCGACAGTTGGGGATGAAATTCGCAAACTTCGTCCGGCTGTTATCGTTAGCGATGAGGGAGTTGGCCTGTTGTCCTTGAAAGTTGTTGTGCCTGTCACCAAATGGCAAGATCGCTTTATGGAAAGAAAATGGATGGCGTTGCTAGAACCTACGAGAGAAAATGGTTTAGTCAAACCATCTGCAGCGGACACATTTCAAGTTAATTCTGTATCCACCGAACGGTTCGTCAGACAGATAGGCATCCTTTCGGAAACTGAAATGCAAGGAATTACAAAAGCTTTAGCTTTGGTAATGAAAATTGAGTAGTTCTTTAGCGATCGCCATTAATTATGCTGCTGAAAACAAAGGCGATCGCGACTCCTAAGTGAGATTTGTTGGCGGGGCGGCAGTGACTCTAGCGGTGCGGCAAAACATTTTGGGTAAAATGGGCACCCGTGGCTCTCGTAGCATCCGCTGCGAGCAATTGTTAGCAAACCTGCACGCCAAAGGAACCAGCAATCCGCCTGGGTCCTATTACAAAACTCTTAGACGAATATAACCCAATCAAAGTAGCACTAAGACTTAAAACCTCAACATACACTGCCACTACATCCACCTCAGGGCATATTTTCATTAGCCTGCACATCTTTCATCGCCTGACGGGATATGCGGAGTGGGATCTCTTGGTAATCTTGCGATATACCCCAAAATTCTCTTAATGTTGGCCCGTTACTGACCCGAAAATCGTGCAAGAGGAAATTCCACAATTCATGCGCTATGACGCGACGCCCCATACGAAGATACCAACTCATACCATGCCTTGAAGCCTGGTCAGATTGGAAAAATGACCGCCATAGTGCCCTGGGGCGAACTTGCAAAATAAACTCTATGCATTTTACCCATAAAAAGATACGCCAGGGAGGCATATACTTTGCTTCGAGTACTTGATGTTTGTAGTCCCACTTACTTTGGTCAAGTTGGATAACACGTCTCTCAGAGGCAATCTGGTAATATCCAGTCCAGCGATGAGGTGTAACATATAGCGACATAATTTGGTCGGGATCGTACCAGAGTAATTGTTTAAGAGAACGAATAAAGTCACGATCGCTAACCTCTTCAAAGTCAGTCACCCACGTAGCTAGAGAAAGAATGCCATGCTTTCGCAGGAGACGAATGGCCTCACGGTCAGTGCTTGTTGCACTTCCCTTGCGGATTTTCTTAAGCGTGGTCTCATCCGTATTCTCCATCCCTAGCAGAAACCGCTCGACTCCTGCCTTTCGGTACAAATGTAAGATGTCTGCATCCCTTACAATATCGTCTGCACGAGTTGAACCAATGATGGTTACTTGTATATTTTCGGCAATAATTGCCTCACAAAATTCGCGCCAAATTGCCTTGCTTACTGTTGGATTTTCATCGGCTAGGTTGAATAGCTCAACGCCATGAGTACGATGTAGCCAGGCAATTTCCTTGGCAAGCTTCCTTGGATTTCGATGTCGCCAACGAGCCCAGAATCCACGTTGTCCGCAATAATTACAAAGGTGTGGACATCCTCGGGATAACTGGATAACGACAGCCTGTTTACCGCCGTAATAGCTATATTTCTTCAGATCGACAAGTTCCCAGCCAACTCGATAAGCATCGAGGTCGTGGATCGTAGAGGCTAGAGGGGTTTCAATAATCCGGCCGCCACAGCGAAAGGCAATACCTTCTACCATAGAAAGATCGTCATTAGCTTCAATAGCTGCTATCAGTTTAAGAACAGTGTCCTCACCTTCGCCGCGAACGATCGCATCAATCTGAGCTTCCTGTGTGAGAATGTCTCGAAAATGGTATGTAGGGAAGACTCCACCATAGATAATTTTGAGAGCCGGCAACTCTTTACGGAATCGGCAAGTTAGTTCGACAACAATTGGATGTGCTGAGGTGGAGCCTGAGTGGCCAATAAGAAGTACCTGTGGGCGATGGGTGACAACTTGTCGAACAATTTCATCATTAGAGAGCGGTCCAAGTTCTGCATCAAGCAGAGTCACATCGTGGCCAGCATCCAACAATGGCCCACCAACACACAAAAGCCCCAGAGGGGGGAGATGCTCTTGTGGAATACGGCTACCAATAGCTCGGTGCGGTGGGTTGACAATGAGGATACGCATGAATTTTTTATTTTATAGTGTTCCAAAAGATTAAGACATGCTGCTAACTATTATTTAGCCTGCTTTCTCCTATCTAATATCAATTAACAATTGGGTTGAACGCTTAAAACCATTGACTTTACCGGCTTTGCATTTTTTACCCTCTTGTTTTTATTGCGGTCATTTATTGCGACTCGATCTAAATTATTTTTGCGCGGCTCCTCTGCCAGACCTACACGGCACTAGAGAGCGGCAAATCGAAACCAGGTTTTTCCAACAATACCTTCGCCATTTTTCTGTAGGTTGTGCGGACCTTCGTGGAACCCAACAAAATCGTAGTGACAACCAACGATTTTGTTGGGTTTCGCAGGCTTAACCCAACCTACGAATCGTATTTTTTATTTTGGCGAAGGTATT
>CALKCV010000480.1 GCA_938083405.1 uncultured Microcoleaceae cyanobacterium
TCTGTGGCAATGTCGGCAATTATTACCGACTGGCGATCGCGAATAACCTTAGCGTATGCCCCGCCATAATTATTAACTTTGAGATCGTTAATAGCCTGGATGTAATCTGGGGAAATGTTGGGTGCCGCCGCAATTCTTAAGCGTTCTTTTTCGGCATCTAATAGCAAAATTGAACCTAACATCTGATGAGATTGTTCTTCCATCTCTTGAATCAATACATTTAAAGTATGAGACAAAGGAGCTCCTAGAGCTATTAGTTCTAGGATGTATTTCTGACTTGCTAATAGCTGTTCTAAGTGTTTGCGTTCGCTAATATTAACCATTATTCCTCGAACAAAAAGAGGGCGATTTTCTTCATCTGTCACCACCACCGCTTTATCTTCTATCCAAACCACTTCCCCCCTTCGATTTACCAGACGATATTCCCATTCTTGAGATAGTTCTAGAGCGTCTTTCTTCCCAATTATGCCCGGGGTACTAACGGCTTTTTCCCCATCTTGTGGATGCCAACATTGAGACCATAAATTAGGATTGCTCAATAGCTCGTTTTGGGAGTAACCTAGGAGATTTTCTATCTGGTGGCTGACGTAAACAAAATTACTCGGAGCTTCCAAAGAAGCAAAATAAATAACTGCTGAATTTTGCCCTTCGATGGAAGAAAATTGGAATGTTGAAGGTTTATGCCCGTTATGTATTTCCCGAACTTTATTGTGACACTTGGTTTGGGTAAGCTCTCGAATAAGTAAAATAATATTTTCTGAAGTATTAGCGATCGCCCGCGCTTCAAATTTCCTCCGGCTACCGTCGAAGAGTAATTCGCACTCAAACTGGGAAATATTACCTATAGCCAAAGCTCCTTCGATCTGCTTTATTAAAACGGATGCAATCTCAAGGGGCAATACTTCATCTAATTTTTTTCCAAGCAAATCTTGAGAGCAGGCAATCCCACAGTCTGTAGGAGTACCATCCTGGCCGAGTCGAAATATAAAATCGGGTATGGGTTCCATCAATATTGGCTGTCGGAGATAATTTTTCCTGGCAGTTTCTTCTTGCATTCTACTAATTTCTAGCCTTAAAAATCTCCGATCGTAGCGAACCAGGGAAAATTCGTTGGCCCCAAACAACCATACCCCCTTAAATCCTGGCTGCGACGGGACTGGAACTTAAATTAGGAAAGGCTTCTGGCGATTTTATGGGATTATTTCCATAAGGTCGCCGCGGGCGAGAAATAGATAAGGAAGACAACCAGGAGAATTACCTATTGCCCGTGCAATAATGCTGATGCTTTTAATACAATATTCTTTTCAAAGAAAAAAGCCAGTGAAAATCGATACAATCTTAAAAAAATTTGAACGCTTTGGGGTTAACCTCGGATTAGAAAGGATCTCCGCGCTTTTGAATAATTTAGGCAACCCCCAGCAGCAACTAAACGTTATCCATGTAGCCGGAAGCAACGGCAAAGGTTCTGTTTGTGCTTACCTCTCCTCGATCTTAACCGCCTCCGGTTATCGCACGGGACGTTTTATTTCTCCTCATTTAGTCGATTGGACCGAACGGATCTATCTCAACGAACAGCCAATCTCCCCAACAGCCTTCGAGGAATTATTGGAATTCGTAGATGCCGCTATTAGAAGCGATCGCCCCACTCCCACTCAGTTTGAAGTAATCACGGCCGCAGCCTGGTTGTATTTTGCCAGAGAAAAAGTAGATGTGGCGGTGATAGAAGTCGGACTTGGGGGGCGTTTGGACTCTACGAATGTTTGCGATAACCCCCTGGTGGCGATAATTACGAATATTAGTCGGGAACACTGGCAGCGACTGGGGCCGACTTTGGCCGATATTGCGCGGGAAAAGGCGGGCATCCTCAAATCAGGTCGCCCCGCAGTCGTCGGCAAGCTTCCACCAGAAGCGCGGGAAGTGGTGGAAAAACGAATTGCCTCTCTGGGATGTCCGGCAGTTTGGGTCGAACCTGCTTCTCGTATTAGTTCGCCCCCCGGGCAATCTCTCGATTTTGCCTCTTACCGAGGTCTAGAATATCCCCTGCCTTTGTTAGGAGAGATGCAGTTGCTCAATTCAGCGATCGCCATTGCCGCCATCCAAGTCCTCCAAAAACAAGGTTGGTCCATTTCCACCCAAGCCATCCAAGAAGGCATGGCAAAGACAAGATGGCCCGGAAGGCTGCAGCGGACTACCTGGCAAGACCGTCGCCTTTTAATTGATGGTGCCCACAACCCTGCTGCTGCCGGAGTTTTGCGTCAATATATCGACTCTCTTAACCTCAAGTCTGTAAGTTGGGTTATGGGGATGCTTTCCACTAAGGACCACGCCGACGTTTTCCAAGAACTCTTGCGAGGGGGCGATCGCCTCTATCTAGTCCCCGTCCCCGGCCACAGTTCTGCCATTCCTGAAGAACTAGCCACCGTCGCTGGGGCTATCTGCCCAAATTTAGAATCCACCGAGACTCATCCCGATTTATTTGCTGCTTTAGGATCGGCAGTTAACCACCGCGAAAATTTAATCGTCCTCTGCGGTTCTCTCTATTTAATCGGTCATTTTTTCCGCACTATTTCCACAACATTTGACTCATAATATCGGGAGCATCTCAATTTTGTAAAAAAACCAATATTTCAACGATCGTTGTCAGTTGTCAGTTGTCAGTTGTTAGTCGCCAAATGTTTCAACGTTCCAACAGACCACGAAAAAACAGATCTGGCCTAGCAGTGCAGCACAGCTAAAATTCACCCACAATTTTAGCTGCGGGGCGCTACTACCCTAGCAATTCATAGTGTTTCCTTTCGCTCCACCAAACCCACAAAATGCAGCCGCGTTGGTATTGTTAGAAAAACCCGATTTCTTAATTATTGGATTGAGAGGCAGCCCCTACTTCCTCCCTTGATTCTGCTTTAGCTTTTGCCAAATTAATATGTTTCTCTATAGCTAATAAAACCTTGGCAATTTCTGGTGGTTTAGTAATAAACTCAGAACTTCCTAGCAACTTAGCCCTGATTTTATCTACAACTCCATCTCTCCCCGTTAAAATCAGTATGGGGGTATCTTTTAATTTAGGGATTCTGCGAATTTGAGCGCAGATTTCGTATCCATTAACGATGGGCATATCTATGTCGAGAAAGATTACGTCTGGTTCTCGTTCTATCAAAGTTGACAGAGCAAAAATTGACTTTTGGATACCCACAAACTCATAGCCAGCTTTCGTAATAATTTTCTTCATTACTTTGAGGATCAACGGGCAATCATCCACACAAGCGATTAACGTGCTTTTAGCTGTACCCTCTCGCTCTATATTGTCTCTAGCTTTAGCTGGAGAAGAGTCAGTTTCTTTAATTGACTTTTTGAATTGGAACTGGGTTTCTGGCGAGTCTATTATGCCAGATGAAAAATCTTCTACTTCTACTAATTCGATGATTTCTAGCTTGACATAAGCCATCAAAGACCGCGTTAATTTGAATAGGTCTTGCTTGAGATAAACCGCCAAATCTCGCAGAGTTTTTTCATGGTTCATCACCGATGTAATTCTTTCGTAAACTAGAGGTGATGTTTTCTCTTTTAGTTTTTCTGGTTGCCTAATAATCGGTGCTAAATTCGGAGAATAATTGACCAACTTAGC
>CALKCV010000481.1 GCA_938083405.1 uncultured Microcoleaceae cyanobacterium
ACCGTAGAACAGGCATCTTGCCTGTTTCCCCCTCCGTCCCAAGCGGCGGAGTCAGAGGCAAAGAAATCAAACCTTTTTTCCGTTGGTCTCGCAACTTCCAGGCAGACTGATATAGCCGTACGTCTTCACTGTTGAGGGCAGTCAATTCTGCCATTAACTCTTTATCCGCTAAAACCGCCTTTTTAAACTCGTTATATTCCGGGTAAGGATTTCTGTTTTGATAAACCGATTTAACTTCTTTCCACCCCATTAAATTCCGTAAATCTTCTAAATCTTCCTCAAAATATTCTTGAATGCCGACGAAGTGAAAATAATTTAAAGGCTTACCATTAAGGCAATAAGAAATCAAATTTCTATTTCCCGGAATTCTCGCAAACTCCAATAACCTTTCTTTAGTTAAAAAATCTTTTTCTTTAAGACTGCCCATTTGCCGGAAACAGTAGTCGGAGATCGATCGATGAATTGGCTGTCTCAACCAAGTGATAGTTTGAGAATTAGGAAAAAGTTTGTCGTATTTACCCGCCCGAAAATGACCGTCTATAACCATTATTTGCCTGTCGATAGTCGGAGGCATATTATCCTCAAACATATTAGTCGTATCGGTCAAAACTCGCCCCGGACCGTAAACCTGCTGGAGGATTTTCCGAAAAGCAGTTCCAGCAGCCTTCGGAACGTGAACGTAAATTAATTCCACCTCTGGCGTAGAACCGGCATCTTGCCCGTTGCCGACCCCTCCTCCCCCGTTCTCTACTTCTTCTGGTTCCGACTTTTTTAATAAAGAAGATAAAGAAGGATTAACAGCAGTTAGAAGCGGTTCTCCCTCGCGACCTTGAATAATAGGAATTAAAGAAATTAAAGCATCGCGAAACTGTTGTTGTTGCGAGGGAGGCAAATGTAGTTTAATTAAAAACCGGCAGCGATCGGCTGCTGAAATATTAGGATGAACCTTTTTCACTCCAGGACTCGGTAGATTTCTGGTTATTTCAAAATCAGTTAATTCAGTATTGCCAATATAAATTTTTAATTTTTCCACTGGTTCCGACTCGAAAGACAAAAACCAACCACCAAGCCATACCGTTTCGCGTTCGAGATCGATTCTATCTAAAAAACCCGTTGTAGCCGCTAATTTATAATCGTTCATTGTTAATTGTTAGTTGTTAGTTGGAACGTAGAACAGGCATCTTGCCTGTGACCGGAAACGTAGAACAGGCACTCTCAGATAACTTGCCTGTTCTCCGCTTAATTGTTAATTGTTAATTGTTAATTGTTAATCGATCGGCTTTTCTCCAAAACCAAAATCTCTCCACCGCTAAAAGATACCCGCCCGCACCAAGAACCGTAAGACTTTTGTAAAATAGTAAAGCCAGCTTCCCCTATCCACTTTAACATCAAAGGTTCTCGAAAAGCGATCGCCATTTCGGGAACATTCTCATCGCTACTAAAACAGTCCTCCAATTCATAAATTAAATGTTGGGAACTTCCCCCTTCAGCAATTAATTGTTGAGATTCTGAATTAAGCAAAAAGCAGGCAAACACGCACCGACCTCCTGGTTTTAAAACTGTAGCAACTTGCTTGAGATAATGGCGAACCGCTAAAGGTCGCAGATGAGTAAAGAGGTGGGGAATGCAAACGCAGTCGAAATAGTTTTCGGGGTAAGGCAAGATAATCTCCGCAGGCGAAAGAGTACCTTTAGGGTTATAAAGAGGGTGGCGAACGTTCTCCCAGAAGAAGCGAAAGTTAGGCTTTTTCCCAGTAAAGTGCTGTCGCGCCCAAGAAATAGGCCCTTCGGCAAAGTCAAACCCTTCGTAACTGCCCGTCGGTTTGAGGTAATAAACTAAAGAATAGGCAGCCAGACCTATATTGCAGCCGAGTTCCAATATTCGATCGCTTGGTAAGAGACCCACTCTCTGGACTAAGTGGCCCGTTAGCTTAAACGAACTGCGAGTCAATTCATCGTTGTAATTAATACCGACTGTTTTTAAGTGTTCTCGTTTCGGTGGAGGGAGGAGAAGGGAGAATATTTTGAACGAGATAATGCCTTCCCCGCCCGAAAATAAAGGAGTGAGGGCGATGAGGGACTGACCTAATTTTTCGATTTGTTGGCGATCTATCAGTATCCGCAACCGGAAACGGGCCTCGCCGGCATTATCGAGAGTTGGATGGAGTTTCTGGACATCGGGACTCGGTATGCCTAATAGTTTTTCAAAAAAGGTATATTCGCGATCGCCCACCATCACCTTAAACCCTTCCAGGGGCCCCCCTTGACGAGAAGCCGCCCAACCGGTCAAGGTTAAAATTTTATTTTCCACCGTTGCGTTATCTATAAATCCCCAACTAAGTAAAGGTTCTATCGTCCGTCTTTTTGTTCTTTTTTGAACCTTTGAATTTTCCCAAAGCAAACTTAGGTTAGTAGATTTTTCTATCCGTTTTTCTCGAAGGCTTAATGCCTCTTGATAAATCTCAACATCTTCTCTATTTAGTTCTGTTATTTGATCGACTATTTCTTGGTTTCCCAGAATTTCTTTAAAGAGCGAGTAATATTCTGGATAGGGATTTTTATTCGTAAATTCCAAGTTATAAGGCTGCCACTTGAAGCTTTTTGTTAGCTGTACTAAATCCTCTTTAAAATATTCTTGAATGCCCGCGAAGTAAAAATCCGTTAGCTTTTGGTTTTTGAGAAAGTTAGCAGCCAGTAAATTTTGCATTTCCGACCTTTCGGCAAATTCTATGACTGTCAATACATCCTCTTTTCTAGGCGTATTTTCTTCCCCGCAACCAGACAACTCAGATTCAGCAGAACCGTCCGTCGCATCCGAATTTATTAAAACTTGCCAACTTTTCCAAAAGAAGTAATGAGAAATTAAGCGTTCTATAGGATTTCTCAGCCAAATTATTTTTTTTGCCTCTGGAAATTTTAAATCGTATTTATTTCCTGGAAAATGACCGTGAATTATTTTGATATTAGGTTTTTCTTTCTTTAGCATTCTATTTCTTTGAGGCCCTCTATGAGGGTAATCAAAGAAAATTTCTTCTTCAGAATATACCTGTTGTAAGACTTTTTTAAAAGTAGTTCCCGCCGTTTTTGGTATGTGAACGGAAATAATTTCCACCCCGGTATTATTGGGTTCGATCGATCTATTTCCCTCAGTCATGGTTGCACCAAAAAGCTTGATTTTTACTAGAGTAATTTTAATTAGGAGGATACCCAAACTCTCGCAAAGAATCAGCCAAAACTTTATTGCATACTTTTTGCAAAGAAGGGTCTAAATCTTGCCGCCAGCGTCCGATAGAATCTTTCGCGCTGGAGCTAGTTTGATGCCACCCCGTGTAGGGAGTATCTTGCGATGCTTTGTCGAGCATCTTAGCGATCGCCTCCTGGGAACTATCCAACTTTAGATATTCTAAAACCCCTTTTAAAGTGTCTTCTGGGGACAAAATCAAATCTTCGTAGCGGACTAAATGTGCTTGTTTTTTGCGCTTTTTCCACCTTTGTTGTAAACCAAAAGCAGTATTTTTAATAACATTCCTGACATATTCATCATCGCTTTTAAACTTTTGGCGACCAAACCCTTCCGTTCCTCGTTTCTTATTAAAAGCCAATACCGAAGAAGCCAGATCGCGAAAATCCCGAACCAAAATTACTTCCTTACCCTGGGGATAAATTTCCATTAACAAATGTATATTTGGGTTATGGGTATTCTTTTCGGCAAAATAGCTTAATTCCGAAGGATTAATTATCTTGCCTTGAGCTTCTGCTAGATGTTGGTAAAAACCATCTAGAGTCTGCTGGCAAAAAGCCGCCGCTTTTGGCGGATAATCTGCGGAAAAAGGAGTCTCTATAGGATTAGCTCTTTGGGACAAAAATTGCAGCAATTGCATCCAAAAAGGCCAAACTCTGGTTTCGTAAGCATATATTTCGCAAGTAATAATTGCTGGATGCTGGGAGAGCAAGCGCATAAACCAAGTACTCCCCGATCGCCCGCTAGAACTTATCACTAGAGGCTGCAACTTTGGTTCGTAGCCGGAGTTTAGAGGCTGATGCTGAAACTTTATTTCTGTTATCGCAACGGTACTACCATCCGAGAGGATAACTCGTATTCTCAGCTTGGCAGTTAAAGGCAATCCTAGCACTCCCACTGCGGCAGCAAAACCGCTTTTTTTAGCTTCGGGCACTTTTGGATAGCGTTTTTGCACTCCCGGACGAGGTTTGCCCACGGGAACTTTCTGCAGAACTTTTCCCCCAGATAAGAATTCTACTGCTATTGCGGGGGATGTTTTACCAATGACCCAGCCTTTTATGGAGATTGAGTAGGTATCTAGTTTTTGTCCTGCCTTCGGGAAATTGATGCCAAATCCCAACAACAACTCTGAATTTTTGGACAGTTTTTGGACTTCTAAGATTTCGATTAAGGGATTTTCGGTCATTGTTTTTGGATCGATAGGAGTGTCTGTTTGATGATATAGCGTTTTTTAACTGAGTTAAAAAGAGCCAGCGAGCGCTTTTTTGTTCCCTCTAGCCTGGCTTGACCCCCAGGTATCCTCTTTTATATTATGGTCCAAATTGTAGGCTATCTTAACACCTCTTCAGGTAAAATTATCCCTAAAACTTTTTTTAGGCTGCGGTCTATAATATCTTCAAAATCGTCGCAGTTTTCCCCTATTGGGAAAAAACTCTTTTATTTCAATTTTTATCTAACACCAAAATGAATTATTTACTAGAGGCAAAAAGGCTTCAAAAACAAGGGAAACTAACTGAAGCGATCGCTCTCTACCGTAAAGGCATCGCTTTCAATCCTAATTTTTCTTGGTATTATTACCATTTAGGAGAATGCTTGGCCCAAATGGGTAATTTAGATGAAGCGATCGCCTCCTATCGTCAAGCTATCGAACTCAATCCCAACTCAGCTATATTTTACCACAAATTAGGCTCTACTCTCGGCAGCAATAGAGATTTTGAAGCGGCGATAATTGCACTAAAATCTGCGTTACAATTCAAGAAAAACCTCGATAAAATTCATTATGAACTCGGAGAAATATTTACCAAACAAGGTTTATTAAATAAAGCGATAGCGTCTTATGAAAATGCCAGAAAAATCAACCCAAACTTTAGCGAATGTCACTCGAAATTGGGTGCCGTATTATCCACACAAAAAAAGTGGGGTAAAGCAGTAGCAGCTTACCGTCGGGCTATAGAAATAAATCCCAATTCCTTTGAAGATATCTACAGCTTGGCAAAAACCTTAGAAAAACAAGAGAAATTAAAACAAGCGATCGCCTCCTATTGCCAAGCTATCAAACTAAATCCTAACATAGCTACAGTTCACCAACGATTGGGAAATAGTCTCAAAAAATTATCTCGTCCTCAAGGAGCGATCGCTTCCTACAAACGCGCCATCGAACTCGACCCCAAACGAGTAGCAGTTCGCCGCCAACTAGCCCGTACTTTTCAAGAACTCGGTCGTCTGGGACCAGCCATAAAAGCCTACCGCCATCTAGTAGAAATGGACGGCAATAACCCCGAAAATTACTATAATTTAGGATTGTTGTTGGCAAAAAAAAATAATATTTCCGAAGCAATCTCTTGTTATTTAGAATGCCTCAAAATTGATGCCAACTACAAACAAGTTTATCAAAAATTAGGAGACACCCTCAAACAACTAGGTCATGTCGAAGCCGCAGAAACTTGTTACCAAGAAAAGCTTTCAGAAGACCTCTGGGAAAAATTAAACCTTTGGGCAGATAAAAAGGATTGGGAAATAACATCAATTTCCGATCCAAACAACAACTTCACCCAGATAAAAATTCATCCAGCAACAGAAATATCATTCTCACCTCCCAAAACCCTAGAAGCCAAAATTCACCATAATTTAACCGACAAAAAACTCATTTCCCCAGAAACATTTGTCGCAGTAATACCCGACGGGCGGGTTTGGACGTACAAAATTAATTTTGTCGTAATTACTTCAGAAAATAGACTTTTACAAGAAGCCACTCGCAGAAAAAAATACCCCGAAGATTTGATCCTGTCTTCCCCTAAAATGCCTCCGATTTTTAAGATCGACGGTACCGTAGCAGCTATCTTAGGTCCTAACAATTATTTTACTTGGATCGCTCAGGTAATTCCCCAGATAGAACTTTTACGTCGAAGCGGGATAGACATGGAGACGATAGACAAATTTGCCATTCATTTTTCTAATAAATCTTTTCAGAAACAAACCTTAAATCTCCTCGGCATTCCCCAAGAAAAAATAGTAAGCCTCGCCGATCGCCACCACATTCAAGCCAGCAAATTAATAGTTCCGTCGCCACTGGTAACTCAAGAACCCATTCATGTAAGAATTCCCGAATGGAGTTACGAATTTCTCAAACGAGAATTTTTAGCCGGAAAAGATGCCAACAATATTCCTAAAAAAAGACGCATCTATATCAGTCGCAGTAAAGCCCAAATTCGTCAAGTTGTCAACGAAAAAGAGGTGATGGAATTTCTCAGTCAATACGGTTTTGAAAGCGTCGTCCTCGAATCATTGCCAGTAGTAGAACAGGCATCTTTAATGGCAGAAGCAGAAGCCGTAATTTCTCCCCACGGGGCGGGACTTACTAATGCTATTTTCTGCTCTCCTGGCACTAAGCTAATAGAAATATTTTCACCAATTTATGTAGTAAAGACCTATTGGATAATTAGCGATCGCTGCCAATTGGATTATTATTACATGATGGGAGAGAAAACTTTTGACGACCCCCACGCCAAACGTCTTGCTAAATCACCTTTAGAGCAAAGATGTCGCTTTAAAAATATTTTTGTCAGCATCGATCGTCTGGCAGAGATGATGAAGTTTGCTGGATTAATTTAACTTTTTAGGCTGGCATTAATCTGGCTTAGTTTCCCCGTCTGGGGCGGGTTCTATTTCCAGATTT
>CALKCV010000482.1 GCA_938083405.1 uncultured Microcoleaceae cyanobacterium
TTTATTATTATTAAAATTTCTACAGCTATTACCAGATTTAGCAACTATTAATAAAACCGTTGCCGGTTTGTTAATCTTATCTAGCGCGATCGGTTTTGGTCTGGGCGGACTGATTTATATAAACGACAGTTGGTCCAAGCCGGTTAAATTCGGTCCTCAAGCCTTACAAGACTTTTTTGCCTACGACTTTTACACCGCCAAACTTTACCGGGTAACTATTGTTTTTGCCGTCGGTTTCGTTTCCAAAATTATCTCCTGGTTCGACCGTTATATCATCGATGGAGTAGTTAATTTTGTAGGTTTAGCAACTGTATTGGGCGGCGAAGGCTTGAAATACAACGTTTCCGGTCAATCCCAGTTTTACGTGCTAACAATTCTTATGGGCGTTACTTTATTTTTGGGCTGGTTTGCTGTAGGATTGTTTTAGCAATTAATAATTAATAATTAATAATTAATAATTTGCTTGATGGTGGAACAATTTACTGTCAATGCTCGTCTGCTATATTCATTAATTGTTAATTATTAATTGACAAGCATCTTAGTTTTGTTGGTTTGGTGTAACGGAGTGAAACCCAACAAACTAACCTTTCACTAGGTTAGCCTATCCTTGTTCTCAATGTACTTGAAAAGTAAATTAGGTAAAAAATCCAATGACAGAAAACAAAAAGAGCGTTAATATTTCTCGCCGCCGTTTGCTCAACTATGGCGCTTTAACTGTAGCCAGTGGAGCTTTAACTGCAGGCATCGGCAAAGCCGCCGTTAGTCAGACAACAAACATACCTCAAAAAGTTGCTCAAAACGATATCTCCCCCGACTCGTCACCAGAGGAAGTTCTGGAAGCTTTAATGGCAGGAAATAAGCGCTTTGTCGAAAACAAACGCCAAAATCCTAACTTGGATGCGGCACGTTTAACAGAAGTTGCAGAAGGTCAAAGTCCCTTTGCTTCCATTCTCGCTTGTGCCGATTCTCGGGTTCCAGTGGAGATTCTTTTCGACCGGGGCTTGGGGGATTTATTCGTAGTCCGCGATGCTGGCAATATCGCTACCCCAGAAGAAATTGGCAGCCTAGAATATGGCACTTTGGTTTTAGGTTCAAAGGTGCTGATGGTCTTAGGTCACGAACGTTGCGGGGCTGTGACTGCGGCTGTTGCGGGTAAACCGGTTCCCGGTCAAATTGGCAGTATCGTTGAGGCGATTAAACCTGCGGTAGAAAGGGCCAAAGGACAACCGGGAGATGGGTTGGAAAATGCAATTAAAGCTAATGTTTTGCTGCAAATGGAACGCTTGAAAGGTTCTCCAGTTATTGCTGAGTTAATAGAGGAAGGTAAATTAACGGTTGTCGGTGGTTATTACGACTTGGATACTGCCGAGGTTAGTTTGGTGAGTTAGGTAGCTCCCTGTAGTAATCGCTTTAGCGATTTTTATAAGACTTTTTGAAAATCGCAAAGCGCGATGGCTACGAACTATTAGAATCGCAAAGCGCGATTGCTACGAGAGGCTTTTTGCAAACAACTTTAATAATAAAAAATGCTTAGTGTTTTAATAGCGATTCCAATTTTGGGTGCGGGTTTAGTAGGATTTTTTCCGGGGAATATCGGCAGCGATAAACTCAGGAAAATAACTTTAGCGATCGCTCTTTCTATCTTAGTATGGACCGTAGTAATAGCCACCAAATTTGACTTAAATATTTCCGGGTGGCAATTGCAAGAATATTTCTCCTGGATACCTCAATTAGGTTTGAGTTATAACCTAGCAATTGACGGTTTATCCTTCCCGCTGATAGCCCTAAACTCGGTCTTAACTTTAGTAGCAGTTTACGGTTACGGCGATAAAATAGATCGCCCCAGACTTTACTACTCCATGATGTTACTGGTAAATGCGGGAGTGGCGGGGGCGTTTATGTCGGAAAATCTGTTGCTGTTCGTTCTTTTTTACGAACTAGAATTAATTCCCCTCTATCTATTAATCGCAATTTGGGGCAGCGACAAACGGGGTTATGCAGCAACTAAATTTCTGCTCTACACGGCACTTTCTGGAATCTTAATCTTAGCAGCATTTCTGGGGATAACCTGGTTGAGCAATTCTACCAGTTTCGATTACGGCGTCCTCGCCCCCGAAACTCTACCCCTAACAACCAAACTGGTTCTCCTGACTATCCTCTTAATCGGCTTTGGCATTAAAGTGCCCCTAGTTCCATTGCATACTTGGTTGCCCGATGCCTACGTCGAGGCTTCCCCACCAGTAACTATACTTCTGGGGGGAGTTTTAGCAAAATTGGGAACCTACGGATTGTTGCGTTTTGGTTTGGGGCTCTTCCCCGAGACCTGGCAGCTTATCGGTCCGGGACTGGCAATTATCGGGACCATTAGCGTAATGTACGGGGCTTTGAGCGCGATCGCCCAACAAGATATCAAACGGATGGTGGCCTACAGTTCCATCGGTCACATGGGTTATATCATCGTGGCCGGGGCGGCGGGAACGCCTCTGAGCCTGGTGGGAGCGATCGCGCAAATGGTGGCCCACGGATTAATTTTAGCCATCCTCTTCCATCTGGTAGGAGTTGTAGAAGCGAAAGTCGGCACCAGGGAACTATCGGTTCTCAACGGTTTAATGAGTCCGGTTCGCGGTTTGCCCCTCATCAGCGCCCTCTTAATTCTCGGAGGCATGGCAAGCGCGGGCATTCCGGGCATGGTCGGATTTGCCGCCGAATTTATAGTCTTCCAGGGGAGTTTCTCCGTCTTCCCCATAGAAACCCTGGTGTGCATCATCGCCAGCGGACTGACCGCCGTATATTTTGTCATCTTGCTCAACCGCACCTGTTTCGGCAAGTTAGACAACCAAACCGCCTATTATCCCAAAGTTATCTGGTCCGAACGACTGCCAGCTTTAGCCCTAGCAGTCATAATCTTCGTTCTGGGGGTACGACCCACCTGGTTAGTCCAGTGGAGCGAAGCAACCTCGATCGCCCTAACCAAGGTTCCCGCCGTAGAACAGGTGTCTCGCCTGTTACCCAACTCTCCCCCGTTACCTCCGTCGTAGTGCGCGCACCGCGCACCGACGAAAGCGATGGTATTGGCGGTGGATGGTGCGCGACGGCGCACCAGCGATCGCCTTTACATTTCCCAAATCTATCAAATTTAAGGAAATAAACTCAAATGAAAGCAAACATAGTTCTCGCTTTAGCAATCTCTGTAATTTCTGCTATTACGACTCCCGTTTTAGCAGAAGATACAACTAATATTGAGGATTTACGACAAGAGGAAACCGTAACTATATCCGGCGAAGTTACCGAAATTATGGGCGATGACGACGATAACAAATGGGTAGTTACGGACTATACGGGCTCTGTAGCGGTCGATGCAGGTGCGTTGTGGCAGGAAGCGATCGATGTATCTGTTGGCGATCTATTAACAGTAGTTGGCGAGCTAGATGAGGATGAGTTTGATGCTTTTAGCGTTATTCTCGCTGACGGTACCGAGATCGAAATTCCTCAAAATTGAGCGATCGCTCAAAAAGGACGCTCTTAAAGCCGTATGCGAAGCGTTCCCGCAGGATCGAAAAGCGTTTTCCAAAGAGTATCCACTTTCGATCCTATCGACTGGAACGATGAAATGTTGAAGAAACACGAATGTAAATTAAGGAGTGTTTCTCAAATAACTGAGCATGAATAAAATAGCGATCGCTCCTACTGGAACTGAATTAATCAAGAATCGGATCGGGGAACTTCTCGATAGCTTAATAATTTACGAAAAAAACGCCAAAGCAGATCGGAAAAATTTAGCTCAGACTTTGCCTAATGACTCGGATGATTTTACAGTTTAAGAAGAAATAGAACTGTTGACCGCAGAAATCAGAGGATATGCCAATAAAATCAAAATTGACGGTAGGATAAAAAACGAATAAGAAGCGATTAAAATACTACAAAGCAAAGGAGTTTTTGCAATTACCAGCATCGCTCGCTAAATGGTATTTTAATTCCGACGACGATTACCAACAACTGAAATTATCTGCTTCGAAGTTGGATTATTTGCGTCTTCTTATTCTGGAATTTATCGGATGGGAACGCAATTAGCTACTACCCTATTACCTATTACCAAAATGACACAAACACTAACAAAACTACCACCCTCCCAACACCAATATGCCGACATCGTCCACCGCCTCGAAGCTGGTGGGGCGATGCTGCCGGACACGCCAGAAAACTTGATGCAAATTATCGGCATTTATAAAGCCTACGCCGTGCCGATGGATTTCTACTGGCGCGACTTGCTCTACATTGCCGAACGGGTATTTTTAGAGCCCCTCCCCTTCTTTAAATACTTCCTCCCCAAAGAATATCTGGAACTGAACAACCATTACGCCGGCGACGATGCCGACTTGCGAATTTGGCGCGGTGGAGGAGGCGCCCACCCGGAACTTTTGGAATTTATCGAAAAGGGGGAAACGGGCAAAATGCCGAAGTTGTTACATCACCTCTGGCACGATCGCATCAACATGGAATTTGCCGAAGCTTGCATGCGGGCGATGTTCTGGCATCGGGGGATGGGGGGCAGGTTCGACCCTTATTTGGATACTCCCGAATATAAAAGCGCCGCCCATAAAGCGATTAAAGCTTATTTCAAAAACAACCCGGTAATGCTGGGACTCTACAAAATGTTCCCAGAAATGTTTGTGGAACAGGTGAGGCAGCTTTCTTATTACAGCAACCTCGGTTTGTTCTGGGAAGTGATGGCGCCGGTGTTTTTTGAAATGTCCGACCTCTACGACGAGGGGAAGATTACCAGCGTCCCAGAAGCGATGAACTTCTTAGTTAACGGAATTTTCGCGATCGCCGGCCGTCCCATTTACCATCACGCCCATATTAACGGCGAGATCCACGAGATTATTCCCAAATCTTGCGGTTTTATGTGGTTGTACGAGGCGGCCTTGCCTTATGTGGAAGCGGTGTTTTATCGGACCTCGCCCTTCCGGGGTACGAAATCTTATAACGCCCAGGCGAAACAGATACCCGAAGACCAGAAGGATTTTCATTACGGGATTTTATACGCCGACGTCTTCCCGGTGGGGACTGCCGGCATTCCACCGACCTTGTTGATGCAGGATATGTTGCATTTTTTGCCGCCGTATTTGGTGGAATATTACGGCAAACATTGTCGGGGGGAGGACGATATGTTGATTCAGTTGGGGGTTACTTTCCAGCGGTCTATGTATTGCGTGACTTCGGCGGTTATCCAAGCTTTGCGGGCGGCGTTGTTGTATCCGCTAGACGACCCGAACCCGAAGCATTTGGCGGCAAACCGCGCCTTTTTCGAGGGGCAGATGGATCGCTTTAAGCGTCCCGAGGCCCGCTTGCGCGACATTCAACGGCAAGATTATCGTTAGGAGACGTAGAACAGGCATCTTGCCTGTTCGTCCAGAAACCCGGTTTTTTGA
>CALKCV010000483.1 GCA_938083405.1 uncultured Microcoleaceae cyanobacterium
CGGCTACTTGGGAAGATTATTTGAGTTATCGCGATGATTCTAATCCAGATAGGGTTATAACAATTAACAATTAATAATTAATAATTAATAATTGAGGGAAATGTGCGATCTCCTCGTTCTGCCTTGCATTCCCCTTTTTCCTAGAAAAGTGCAAAAGAAATCATACCAAGGGTTATAGCGCAAAGACCCAATTGGGAAAATGTTAACCCAGAAAATGTTAATTGATATTAGAGATTCCCGAATATTGGGTGGTGGATGTGGTAGGCAAACGAGTATTGGCGTTTCGGTTGCAGGAGGATAAGACCTATCGGCAGGTGGCACAGTCCGTTGCTTTGGAGGGTTTGCCTATCTCTTTGTTGGCTCAAACTTTACAGCGTTTGAGTTCGGGGACTAATATTAGTGCGGCGAGTTGGTTTGGAGGGGCTATTAGTAATTTGCCGTAGGGCGTGCCAGGAACTCGGAAACCGGGTTTTTTTAACTGGGGGGTAATGGGGAGACGGCATGGGTAGTGGGGAGGATAATACCGCTACCACGACTATAATAAACCCGGTTTTTGGCAAAAACCGGGTTTATGGCGGACGAATTAGCATTGTTATCAGATGTACGGCGAAGGTATTGTTTGAGGAACCCGGTTTCTTAGCATTTCCTTTACAGCACTGAATTTTTGCGATCTATATTAGTTCTATTTCTACTTACTCCTCATCGCTTAAATCTGCCAAATGGCTATCTTCTTCAGCCTCAAAAAATGAATCCTCAATGCCATCTTGACTGATGCGTATCCAAACAGCGCCAAGGGGCGATCGAATCATTTCATAATCATCAGCAATCCAACCAAAAGTTTCGATGCCTTCGGGCGTAATAATACCAACTTTTAAGTCTAATTCTATCAGTTCCGCGAGCGATCGGCAACGTCTTTGACCTAAAGCAGCATTACAATTGTGATGTCCCCAAGCTACATTTATGGGAGTATGAGCTATGCGATCGCTATAAAGTAACGGTTCTAGGTGAAACAGATTAACGGTTGTCGATCTAGTCGATCCTTCTATCTGTTCTGCTGCATTTTCCGAGGAACTATTTTCAGCATAACTTATGGTATCGTGAAGGGAATTGTAATCAATAAAACGAAGGCATAAGGGGCAACTACACAACCCCCGACGAAGAAGCCCTTTATACTCATAATTTGACTCATCCAGCAATCCTTCTCGATCTAAAATTGCCTGTAAATGTTTTGCCTGAGTTGTAGTATATGGACTGCCGGCCGTACGAAGGATTAACCATGCCAAGACGCACTGGCACAAATAGTTAATTTCCCTATTAGCATATTCCGGGGCAAATACTCCTTGGGCCGCTCCTTTTATAATTCCTTTTTTATTACCAAGACCAGAAATGCGCAGGACATAATGGCCTACATCTTTAACCTCTTGACCCCGCTTTTTAACCGGTTTTCCGTCTTGTTCCAAAGTGCGGATGCTCCATTCAGGTAAAGGCGGTAAATTTTCTAATACTTCGTGGGTGCGATAAAGGATAAAAGCATTTTCCCCGATCGCGATCCAAGCATCTGTGCCACTGACAAAACTTGTTTTGGGTTTGCCGACAGAATCAAAATACTGCTCTGGATAAAGCCTAATAACATATCCATCTACATAATTCGATAGGGAAAGTTTGGGCAAACTTTCATAAGGAATAATTACTTTGTTGCTCCGAACTACATGATTTTGGTAAGCTCCTTTATTACCACCTCGGGGGGTTGCCAATCCAGCTTTGTTTAACTTTTTTTTATCCTTATCTCTCATAAAACTCCAAGCTGAAGTTGGATAAGCATCGTGTTTTCCTTTGTGTTTTGCCATTAAGCGGCATCCGTTTTCGCCGCAAAGCTTTGGCAAATTTTTTAAGCTCATACAATCTCCTATTTTAATTGTTCTAAAATTCTATAAACATCTATTTCACCCGATAACAACTTCGGCAAAATCGCATCCCGAATAGAACGCAATCTCATATTTTGCTCTTGCATTTTAATCGTTTTCTCCGGCATAGTAACTAACTGTTCCAGGGGCAGTCCTAAAAGAGCTACATATTGCAAGGCACTAATGACTTTAATAATTGCATCTTGTTCTGCTAAAGTTGGCACTTTTATTTTAACCTCAAATAAATCGGATTTATATAGCTCTAAATAAGTAGAACCATTGGCGATATTTTCCAAATACTCTTTATTTGCCCTCAACCAGTAAGCTAAATACAAAGGTCTCAGTTTTTCGCCGCATTGAAAATTTAAAAAACCTTGATTGTTTGCCATTGGAACTGCATTAATCGCAACGGCACCTACCGGCGCTCTTTTGGTTAGCATCACCGTTCCCGGTGGCAGTAATTTTGCCGCGCTACCGTTTAATCCTTTTTGAGCGATCGTTCGTTCGGTTTTAGACACATAAAAACTGTTTGTAAAGCCGGTAATTTCTTTTGGAGTTAGCCAGGGTATTTCCCCATTCCAAAACTCATCCTTTTTAGTGCTAGGAGTGCCCCCGCTGTCAACGTGGGTTATAAACTCGCTTTTAGAATTTGGTTCTAGAGTTGTAGTTTGCCAATGACTCTGGCGTTTTAATAAAGGTTCCGTTAGGGAAAAACTCTGCAATACAGTTAAGGCAATTTCTGCTGTTTTATAAACTTCAGAAACGCGACTTTTTATCTCTGTTAATTCGTCGCGCATTTTTTCCATTTTCCACTGTTGTTTTCTGCTTTTAAAGCCTACATATCTGCCGGGAATTAGGGAGCTTTTATGAGAGTTAATTTCGGCGATGGTTGCAGATTTACAAAAACCGGGAATGTCTTTGTAGTTAGAAAAATTTTCCGAACTGCGCCAGGAATGATAAGTATTAGCAATCAAAGCAATTTCTTCATCTGCGAGCAGGCGATGGGTACGATCGCTCATTTTACCGAGGCGATCGGCGCAGATAAATAGAGTTTCTCCCGACCTATTTCTCAATTTGCCATCCTTCTTATTTTTAGCAATAAACCACAGAGAAGCTGCAATTTGTGTGGTATAAAAAAGCTGGCTTGGTAAAGCAACAATGCAATCGATTAAATCTGCTTCAATTATTTTTTTTCTAATTTCTCCCTCCTTATTGCTATGGTTTAAAGAACCGTTAGACATGACAAAACCAGCCATGCCATTGGGGGCTAAACGAGAAATTATATGCTGAATCCAAGCATAATTAGCATTATTAACTGGCGGGATTCCATATTGCCAGCGTTCGTCTTGTAGCAGTCTGGAAGCGCCCCAATCGCTAATATTAAAAGGCGGATTTGCTAGGATAAAATCTGCTTTTAAATTTGGATGCAAGTCTTGATGAAAAGTATCGGCATTTTGACTGCCGATATTAGCCTGAATTCCCCGTAGCGCTAAATTCAATTTGCAGAGTTTCCAAGTATTAAAATTGGATTCTTGTCCGTAAATTAAAATATCCTCTGTCCGACCGCCATAAGCTGTTACTAACTTTTCCGACTGAACGAAAATTCCGCCGGAACCGCAACAAGGATCGTAAACAGAACCTTTATAGGGTTCCACCATTTCTACTAATAATTTAACTACTGACTGGGGGGTATAAAATTCTCCTCCTTTACCTTCCAAACGGGCAAATTGTCCTAAAAAATATTCGTAAACTCTGCCGATAATGTCTTGAGTTCTAGTTTCTGCATCTTTTAATTCTATGGTGGCGAGGAGTTGGATTAATTCTCGCAAGCGTCGGCTATCTAAAGAGGCGTATTTTTTAGGTAAGGCATTTTTTAAAGAGGGATTTTCTTTTTCAACAATTGCCATCGCTTCGTCTATGAGTTTGCCAAGATTTGGTTTGTTTGCGTTCCATTGGAGGTTAGCAAAACTGGCTTCTTTGGGAACTGTAAAAAGGCGTAAAGCCCTCCGGGCCGCTGCGCGTGAAGCCGTCCGGCACGCTTCGCGAACGCGCAGCGGCCCGGATGCAACATCGTTCTCTAATTTATCTTGTTGGGTTGTCGTCCAAAGGTCTAATTGGCGATAGCTTTTTTCCAAATCATCAGAAATGTATTTGAGAAAAATCAATCCCAGAACGATATGTTTGTATTCGGCAGAGTCAATTTGACCGCGCAATTTATCGGCGGCTGCCCAGAGTTTTTCCTCAAATCCTAAATTGGCAGCTTGGCTTTTTTGTTTGTTAATGATGGTTTTATTGAGAGTCACAATTATAACCTTTTTTTCTAAAATAATACATCAGAAATAGAGCGCCTAATCTGCAGTTTCCCTGCGAAAGCGTTCCAGATTTTCCCGCACTGTAATAGTAGTGGGATGTTCTGGGCCGAGGGCGCGATCGCAAATCGCCACCGCTTCTAAATATAAAGGTTCCGCTTCCCCGTAGCGACCTTGAGACCTGTACAAGTTTGCCAGATAGCCAAGACTCTCGGCTAAATCTATCTTTTTATCGAACTTTCGCTGTAAAGCGATCGCCTTCTCAAAACACTCAATAGCCTTCTCCTGTTCCAGCCGATAATCTTCATACTCCCCCCTCTCCACTCGGCGATAGTAAACCTGCCCCAACCGTTGGTACAAAGTCGCCAACCTGCGGTCTTCCACGCCTTTTT
>CALKCV010000484.1 GCA_938083405.1 uncultured Microcoleaceae cyanobacterium
TTGGATTTAAAAAGAAACTCGACCTACCCAATGCCGAGCAAGCATTGCCGGGGCGATCGGAACCGATGCCAGTACCATCAGGGCACTATGTCAGCAACAACCAACTAAAACCCCCTTACCCAGAAGGACTAGAAATAGCCATGTTTGGCATAGGTTGTTTCTGGGGTGCAGAAAGGAAGTTCTGGCAAACTGAAGGAGTTTACGCTACTGCAGTAGGTTATGCAGCAGGCATCACCCCCAACCCAACTTATCAAGAAGTATGTAGCGGCATGACAGGTCATAACGAAGTAGTAAGGGTGGTGTTCGACCCAAAATTAGTAAGTTACTCCACCCTGTTAAAAGTATTTTGGGAAAGTCACAATCCTACCCAAGGTATGCGACAAGGAAATGATGTAGGCACTCAATACCGTTCGGGAATTTATGTTTATTCCCCAGAGCAAAAGAAATTAGCAGAAGCTTCTCGGGAAATTTATCAAGAAGCTTTAAAAAAAGCTAATTTCGGAACGATTACGACAGAAATTATAGATGCTCCCGAGTTTTACTACGCCGAAGATTATCACCAACAATATCTTGCTAAAAATCCTGGAGGATATTGCGGTTTAGGTGGTACTGGAGTTAAATATCCCGAAAACGCAAAAATAGCAGTTTAATAATTGCTAATGACACTTTTAATCTTGGTAGGGGTTTTTGCCTCTACCGGAACCATTATTTGGGGGCTATATAAAATTTGGTATATTTCCAGCAATTATCTGCCTGAAAGTTATTTCTTATTGGATGCCGAACTAACTGTTAGTTAATAAAAGCGATCGGGTGCATCTCATCTTTACAAAGATACCAACTCATAAACGCTAACAACTAACAACTAACAACTAACAAAAAGCATTTATTTTTGTTAGTTTCACAATTGAGATGCACCCCTCAAGCAGACTTTCTTATTTCTTCAACAATCCAATCGAACTTTTTCAAAACCTGACTCAAAGATTCTTCTTGTAATGAAGACAAGCGCAAACTAGGGGTTCTAAATTCATTGAGGTCTCTAGGAAGAGCCAGACCAATTGCACTCAATTTATCCCTAAGTTCCAGCCATTTTTCCTCATTATTAAACGGCGGCTGACTGCTGTAATAATTAGAATAAATCTCCAGACTGCCAGAAATATCCACCGTCAATAATTGTAAATATTTTCTGCCGTCAACATGGAGTGTAGCGGCAAAACCTCCATAAGTATCTCCAGTGCCCCACTGAATTTCAATTACAGGTTCTTTACCTTTAGCCCAGCCATGAATATGTCTAGCCATTTCCGCCTCATCAACACCGCGTCTGTTTTTGAGTTCCTGGAAAAACGAAGCTTCATCCCAACGCCTTCTTTCGCGAGTAGCGCTAGATTTTCGTTGCTGTGCTTCGGTAGTTTGACCGATCACTCTAGGCACCAGAGTTTTGAGGCCATCTTGAGAGACATATTGCTTTATTTCAACTGCCAATACTTCTACTGGGTCCATTTGTTTGTTCAAAAATTCCACCATTCGTCGCAATTCCGGTGGAATATCATCGGCCACAAAAACCAAACGAATTTTACCAGCCTGGAGATTAGTTTTGACCTTTTGCCAAAATCCTTCTTCGTTAGCCTCAATACCGAGAAACTCTTCAAAAACTTGTTCTGGATCGCGACCGTGAAGGCGACAATTAGCTTCAAACTGAGCCAAAATAGACTCTAAAGGCCAGTAAACAAATATATTAGCGACATATTCCAACATTTGACCGACTACTTTTTGCCGGACTTCTTGGTTGTGGCTGCGTTTAACTTCAACTAATGTAGGAATGCCATCTTGATCTAGGAACAAATGAGTTAAAGACCATCGTTCGTTCAATTCTTCTTCAGCCGAGAGAGATACTTCCCGAGAAATGAGTAACCATCTTCTGGGAGTTGCTCTGTCTATTTCATCTCCTGCGAGAAGATTGGGATAAGTTTCGAGTAGCTCTTGTAGCTGATCTTCGGAATCATAAGCTTGTTCTGTCATTTCTACAAGGCGATCGTCGTCCTGAATGAGATAAATTCCTCCACCCATGAAAAAATACCTTTTGTCCTTTGTTAAGTTAACGCTTTGGGATTGTCATTTGGAATTAATCAATTTAATGACCACTCGCCGACAAATACCTTTTGTGCTGGCCCGCTCATGTAAACTTTTTGGTCAATATCTGACCATTCTATTTCTAAAGGGCCTCCTGGCAACTCTACTGTAACCAGGCGATCGCATTTTCCGCTCAAAACTCCTGCCACCACTGAAGCACAAGCACCAGTCCCACAAGCTAGCGTAGCACCGGCCCCCCGTTCCCACACCAGCATTTTGATGTAATTTGGCTCTACTACCTGGATAAATTCTGTATTTGTCCTTTCCGGAAATACGGAATGATGCTCGAATTTTGGTCCTAAAGTTTCTAGGGGAATACTAGCAACGTCTTCGACAAAAGTGATACAGTGGGGGTTGCCCATGCTGACGCAAGTCACGGGCCAAACTTTCCCTTCCACTTCCAGGGGTTGTTCTACGACTTTACTCTCGGCAGTTGCTAAGGTGGTAGGAATTTGGGAGGCTAATAGTTTAGGGAGTCCCATATCCACTTTAACTTGGCCATCAGCTTGCAATTTCGGAATCATTAAGCCGGCGAGGGTATGAATTCGATATTCAGTTTTTTTATTGCTATCCAAATCTGCTATAAATTTAGCTAAACAGCGGATTCCATTACCGCACATTTCTGGCTCGGAGCCATCGGAGTTAAAAATCCGCATGGTGTAGTCGGTACCCTCGACTTTTGTCGGCAGGGCAAATATGACTCCATTTGCACCGATGCCAAAGTGGCGATCGCATAACTGAATTGCTTGGGTTTGGGTCAAAAGAGGTTCTGACTGATGGCGATTATCGATCAGAATAAAATCATTACCGAGGCCGTGATATTTAGTAAATTTTATGGTCATTGAATCCTCAATCTATTTTGGGTGCGATGAATACTTCTAGCTATAACTTTAAATCTAACAATTTTGATTAATAATTATGTCTGATTTTGATACCAGTTCGCCGAGCGTCCGCCAAATTCAAACCTATATTAAGGAAAAAAAAGAAGTAGAGATTAAATTAATTGGCGGCGATCTTCATGTGGGCAAAGTTTTTTGGCAAGATCGCGATTGTATTTGCTTGCTGGATCAATACGATCTGCCTATTATGATTTGGCGACACGCCATTGTTTATCTTAAGCCAAAAGGATAGTTTTGAGGGGACCGGTTTCGATTTTAATTAGTTCTTTGATGGGGCCTTAGCAGGCTTTGGCGATCGCTATTCTATTGGACTGACCCTCAAATAGTGCATTTTTAGTTGAAGATCGCAAATAGGTAAATGCTCTATACCTGTCGCGAAAAGATTAAGCAATACATTACCATTTATATTAAAATTTGTCAAGATAAAAACAGAGTTCCCAAAAGAAAAGTCTAAACTCTAAAAATATGGTTTTCCGTTTCAAAATCCCAAGGATTGGACGCAGCTTAATCCTAGCTATGGCTGCGGTTTTGTTGACAATGGCAATACCGGCAGTTAGCCAGAGCGTGCAATTGAGTCCGAGTAATCCCCAACTAGGAGATACTTTGTCCGTAGTAATACGACAAAATACCGCCGTTCGTAGGCCACCGACAGTAACGATGGGTGGGGAAACTTACGCAACATTTTCTCTGGGAGGAAATCGGTTTCGGGCCCTTTTGCCGACCACACCTTTAGATAAGCCAGGGCCCAGACAGATTGGAGTGACGGGGGATAATGGCAGCCAGAATTTAACAGTCCAATTAAGCGATCGCTCTTTTCCCACTCAATCAATTTGGCTTCCGCCCGACAAGGAAGATTTGGAAGGGACAGATTTAGAATTTGACCGACTAGATGAATTTAAAGCGCGAGTAACGCCAGAAAAATATTGGAACGGTCCATTTCTAAGACCTAACGAAGGTCCAGTTAGCACTGGTTACGGGGTGCGTCGCTATTATAATGGAGAATTTGCGGAAGACTATTACCATCGCGGCGTGGACTATGCAGATTATGTAGGAGGAGCTGTAGTTGCCCCTGCTGCTGGTATTGTAGGTTTAGTGGGACTAGAATCTCAGGGGTTTGAAATCAATGGTAATACTATTGGTATTGACCACGGTCAAGGAGTGACTAGCGCATTTGTCCACTTAAGTCGGGTTGATGTTAAAGAAGGCGATTTGGTCAAAGCCGGTCAGATAATAGGTGGTGTAGGCTCAACGGGAGCTTCCACCGGTCCTCATCTTCATTGGGGTTTATACGTTCACGGCGTGGCAGTAGATCCGGTGCCGTGGCGTTTCGGGGGAATTAATTAAATAGATTTTTCATAAATTTATTTAATGTAGGAAAGAAAAGGTTTCCGTTTCGACTCACAAGCAGATGTTCTCGCTTTGAATTAGAGATTTGGTAAAGTCTCCACCCTTGCCACGTTCTTTGCTTCCCCATAACTAGGTGTTAAGAAAGATATTATGGGGGAGCGTAACCTTTGAAGGGAACTAAAAATCGCGCAGCGTTGGTGCCAACGAAGCAATGTCGGTTTTGGGAAGGTTCTTAGTTGTCAGTTGCTAGTAGGTCGATAAAGTCGGTTTGCATTCGCTAATGCTGCTTGCGATATTATCGTGCATCTCAATCGGGGGCAGGGTACTTCATAATTAATGAAAAATGTTATAACCTTATTCTAGTTGAAGATTAAGGCATCTGGGTTAATATTAATTGTCATAATGAGCATAGAAAAAATTGTCGAACAAGCATTACAAGACGGTTATCTCACACCGTCTATGGAAGCGGAAGTAGGGCGGATTTGTAACACTGCTTCGGAATTGTCCATTGAAGAATATATGGCTCTCGATCGCTTGATGGGAGCATTGTTGACGGGGGAAGTGGTGGTTTTACCCCGGAAACAGTTTATTAACGTGATGGAAGAATTGGTGTTGTCGGAGGCCATCGCTAGGGTAGCAGAAATTGAAGCGACCACAGACCAAACCCTTGATGTGGGTGACATAGCTGCTTATGCTCTCAACAGATTGCCTCCACTTTATGCAACAACTGAGGAAGGAGCTCAATTTCAGCGCTCTAATGCCAAAGAAAAATTACAGAAGTTAATTTCCCTGCAAGTTAAGGAAGCGATCGACCGAAATATGGATAGGCCAGAATTTTTCCCCGATCGGATCGCTTTGGGCAAATCTTCTGGAAACGAAGTGATGACTCAAGTGAGCAGTTTGCTAAATAGCTACGCTCATGAATTTGAGCAACAACCTAGTTCTCCATCATCGGAGTGATAAAAAACATCCTCAAAAGAACAGCAGTATAGTTTTTGATAAAAAACTCATAGATGCCTTGGTGGACGAGAGCAGACCAAGGCATCTATGAGTTTTTAGTTTTTTTAGCCCGATCGGATATCTATAGGAATCCGTGCAGGGGTTATGAAAAATTCGGGGGCTAGAAACCTGG
>CALKCV010000485.1 GCA_938083405.1 uncultured Microcoleaceae cyanobacterium
TACTCTATTTGATGTCTTTTTGCCGTCTTTCGTAAGATTTAATTTTTGGGTGCATCTTGAATAATTTCATTCCCCCGATACACCGTTCGGGTGCATCGGGGGAATGAAAATAACCAATAAGCGATAACTTCTTGGTAATAAATAATGGGAAACGCGATAATCCTAAATCTAACGCCTAGTCTGGTCTTTTTACAAAATTGACTGGGTGCATCAGGGTTGTGAAGAAAACCAAGAATTTGACACATGCGTGTTAATTGTCAGTCGGAACGTTCGAACGCCCAGCAACTAACAACTAACAACGTTCCGACTGACAAAAATAATTGATTTTTTGGTTTTTTTACAAATATGAGATGCTCCCAATTGACTTGCTCCCCAGGGGCATTTTTACTTCGATTCTAGCTACTGATTCAGCATAGATTCTATTTCCGATGAAAAAATACCATCTTGTTCTTGGCTTTGAAAGATATAGTCATAATCAAATCTTAAAGCTTTAATATGACGAATGATGGAAAAGCCACACTCAATGGCTTTATCTGCTGTGAAAGTTACCATGACTAGCTCGATTAATTTTTTCTGAGATATTTCTGGCACTTGAATGTAATAATCTCTCTTGGCAAAAAATATTCTTTTATCCTTGGGAACGATTAAGCCGTTAACTTGATGAGCGTGTTGTATGGGCTTAATATAATTATTAATAAATATTTCTTGATTGGTTTGCAAGCGGGCTAGTTTTTCATGCTGCAACCAACTCATGTGAAACATCAGTTTAAACAATTCAAAACCAATAATATAATGAAAAATATGATATTTTTCTTCGCTATTTAAAACTAATTTCAGCGCGGATTCTAAATATTCATCTGGCTGACGGCGAACATCTTGAGCGCAATGAATATAATATTGTCTGATATAGTTTCTTAAAAGATATTCATCTATTTTCGTTCCGGTTCTAAATTCTTTCAAATAGATATTTACCCGCTTAATAGTATGTATTTCTTGCAGCATTTTAAATGCCAAGCCGTCGGCGAAATAATCATCTAAAAATTCCGCTTGTTTTTCGGGTGAAGAACCACATAAAATAAAAGAAAATGATAAAACAAAACGCCTTTGCTCCCACGGCAGACTTTCTGCCCACAGTTTTACTTCCCGTGGCAGTTTGTCTAAAATGCTATCGCTGAGTCTTGGGTCAGAAACATTTTTGTATTTTGGTTTTTTATTCTTCATAGCATAAAAATTATCGTCTTAGAATAGCGATCGCCCTCAGCTCCAAATCAAAGAATCTCTTGCTACTGTTGCTTGATTTAGAACCCACCCTTTTCTTCTATTATAATTTGGTAACTTTCAGGCAAGTTGCTAAAACTTTGTTTTCCCAGGCTGCGAACAAATCTCCAGAGCATACTATTAAAATTTTAGCACTATAGCCTACTCAGCAAGAAAAATTTAGCTAAAATTTATCTAGTTAGAAAAGGTATTTGGGCCTAATAAAATGAGTTTGGTAAATCTGCTCGTACGCGGACCGAGATGGGATTTTTCATTGACGTATATAACCCTACAAGCTACCATAAAAGTTAGATTTGGGATTTGTTGCTAAGTTTGGGGTACTGGGAAGGGACAAATAGAGATTTGTTAGTTGTGACTTAAAGCAAGTTAAATAGGCAAGCTCTTCAAAGATAGTAAAGTTAGGAAATAGAAAAGGCGGGCCCGATAGCCCCTTGGGAGCGGTAATCCGAACTAATATTTAGGGTAAAACGCGACTCAATAGAGGGGAAAGTAACCAGTACCAACAAAATAAATTTTCAATAAATTAAGCCCGAATCGACGATCCCGTGAGTGACCAAAAACACAGAGCGATCGCCATGTCTTAAGTACAATGAAACTAGATAGAGGAAGTTACAACGGGAGCATCCCATATTTGTAAAAGAACCCAAAAATTAAGACATGCATGTCAGTTGGAACGCGGTCAGTTGTTAGTTGGGCGACTAACCGCGTTCCAACTGACCGCGTTCCATGCTTGCGCTAAACTATTGGTTTTCTTCAAAATTTAGATGCTCCCGTTACAACTGCTTTAAACCTCCCATAAGTAAATGTAATGGCAGGGAAAAAAGTCAATTCTAAATCGAGCGGTATATTAAAAAAAAAAGGAAAGAAAAATGTTGAATGCAACCGAACTTTTAATTAATTCCGTAGTAGAAAAACTCATAGCTGGCTATCGCCATAATTACGGCGGATATAAATCCGACTACGGGGAGATTATTGCCTGGGCGGCTGGGATGGCTTTAGAAAACATAGCCAACAGCGATGCCCTGTATCACAATGTCGAACATACTATATTGGTGACATTAGTAGGACAAGAAATTCTGCGGGGCAAGCAGATCCGGGTGGGTGGAGTCTCTTCGGAAGACTGGCTGCACTTTCATATATCCCTACTCTGTCACGACATCGGCTATGTCAAAGGAGTATGTCTCCAGGATCGAGGGGATCTGGGATTGTATGCTACTGGCATAGACGATGCAAAGGTGTCCCTACCAAAGGGGGCGACGGATGCCAGTCTTACTCCTTATCATGTGGACAGAGGCCTGCTCTTTATTGAGGAACGCTTTGGGAATCATAAGCTGATCGATGCAGAGGTCATCAAGCGGAATATGGAACTTACTCGCTTTCCGGTGCCCAAGGACGAAGATCATCAAGATACTCTCAACTATCCTGGTTTGGTAAGGGCGGCTGATTTGATCGGCCAGTTAAGCGATCCCCGTTATTTGCAAAAGATTAGCGCCCTCTTTTACGAGTTTGAGGAGACCGGTCAAAATAAAGTTTTAGGATACGAAAATCCTGGGGATTTACGCAAGGGTTATCCCGGGTTTTACTCGAATGTGGTCCATCGCTATATTAAAGACGCGATCGCCTATCTCAGCCTCACCCAACAGGGCAAACAAATTGTCGCTAACCTCAGCGCCAATGTCTTCCGAGTCGAACACGAACAGTTAAACCCCGAAATGGCCTTGGCTTAGTAGTTAGCTCTTGCTCTCAAATCTACCATAAGTATGAAATTGACAAACCGGGTGTCTATTTGGATGCCCGGTTTGTTAGTATGAAAAAATCCAATTGAATTGTATGCAAAAACAGGGCAAAATCCTAATTGAATTGCCGTTGAAATTAACTTAAGCTCGCTCCCAACCTATTGCTGGGGGGTCCCAATTTGGCAATTAAGCAATGATTTACCGCTTTTTGGCGATGTCGAAAGCGGTAATGAGTAATGGGCGATCGCGCCCGTTTTTATATGTTTGCGACAATACGATCCTGTATTTGCTTTTAAAACTCAGTAAATTCATAAGTAGAAAAGTTGAATTAAAATTATGGAATCCCAATTGCCCAGCGTCACTCCTACGAAAGGAAAAGTATCTCAAGAACAAGCCACAGAAGAAATTGAAACTCTGGTATCCGAAACCCAGACGGAAATAGATGTCGAATTAGACTTTTTATTTACCCGAGATATTGAATTTCGGCAAGAGACGATTTACTTCATAGTTGTGGATAGATTCTTTGACGGCGATGGGGAAAATAACGAAGGTCCTAACCAGGAATTATACGACTCTACAAGAGAAGATTGGGGTAAATACTGGGGAGGAGATCTACAAGGAATTATTGACAAACTAGACTATTTGAAAAATCTGGGAGTTACTGCTATTTGGCTTACTCCTTTATTCGAGCAAGTCGAAGAGTTATTTATTGAAAGTGCGGCAATTCACGGCTACTGGACTAAGGATTTTAAACGGATAAATCCTCGATTCATAGGTAAAGATGACGAGCCTTCTCTAAACAAAACTCAAGAATCTAAAAATACAGTATTTGACAAATTGATTGCCGAAATACACAAGCGGCAAATGAAGCTGGTTTTAGATATTGTCTGCAACCATAGCAATCCAGATATGGGGGGTATCAAGGGTGAATTATATGACGATGGGGTAAAAATTGCCGACTTTAATAACGATAAAGAGCATTGGTACCATCACTACGGCGAAGTGACAGACTGGGAAGATGATTGGCAAGTGCAAAACTGCGAGCTGTCTGGTTTAGCTACTTTTAATGAAAATAACAGTCAATACCGAGACTACATAAAAGCAGCAATCAAACAATGGTTAGATAGAGGAGTTGATGCTTTGCGGATTGACACGGTTAAGCATATGCCGATCTGGTTTTGGCAAGAATTTAATGCCGATATTCAAACCCATCGACCGGACGTTTTTATTTTTGGGGAATGGATTTATAGCGACCCCAGAAACGATACGTCGATAGAGTTTGCTAATAATTCTGGCATGACAATTTTAGATTTCGGTTTGTGCGTGGCAATTCGAGAGGCTTTAGCTGGAGGTGCCGAACAGGGATTTTATTTAATTCAAGACGTTCTAGATTTGGATTATCGCTATGACGGGGCAACGGAATTAGTGACGTTTATTGACAATCACGATATGCCTCGTTTCCAGTCTTTAAATCCCGACCCTGAGATGTTAAGAGTGGCGATCGCTTTGATTATGACGAGTCGGGGCATTCCTTCTATCTATTACGGTACGGAGCAATATCTCCACAACGACACCGATGGAGGAAACGATCCTTACAATCGCCCCATGATGGAAAGTTGGGATACCGACTCGCCTCTCTATCGAGATATTCGTTTAATGGCTGGTTTGCGACGCTTAAATCCGGCAGTTTCTATGGGGAGTCAGTGGCAAAAATACATCACTCCTGATGTTTATTGTTATGTCCGACGCTATCAAGATTCGCTATTATTTGTCGCAATGAATCGCGGCGAAACTGCAACAATTGAAGCTGTAGAAGCCGAACTTCCAGATGGAGAACATACCGATGTTTTATCGCGGGAAAAATATGAGGTAAAAGATGGTTGTTTCCATAATTTAGAATTAGGAACCCGACAAGTAATTATTTTCTCTCATGTCGGAGAGCGAGTCAAGGGAGATGTTATCGTCCGAGTACAACTTAATGGGGTTCAAACTCAACCAGGGGAAACTATCGTTGTTATGGGAGATTGTCCCGAATTGGGTAACTGGGATCTTGCTAAAGCTTTTCCTTTGGAATATATCAACAGCAATACTTGGTTTGGGGAGATTCCTTTTGATGAAAGTACGGGCAAGTTAATTGCTTATAAATACGCTTTATTGCGGGAGGGCACTTCTCCTTTACGGGAAAATTTGGTTTGTCGTCGTTGGGTTTTGGCGACTGAAGGTACTGTTAAATGGCGCGATACTTGGGCTTCTTAATTAATTAACAATTAATAATTAATAATTAACAATTATCCCTTCTTTTTAACATGAGCGTCAAAAGTGTAATTTATCTGATTTTAGCGATTCTGGGGTTGGTGGTTCCCTGGTATTACAATTTACAGTTTTTTCAAACTGCCGGCTTGATGGATTTTGCGAATGAAAGTTCTGCAAATATTGCTGCCAAATCGGTAAGCTTTGACTTATTTATTGCTACTGTGGCAGGAAGCGTCTGGATGTTTTTTGAATCGAAAAAAGTGGGTATGAAGTTTGGGTGGCTTTACATATTTTTGGGCTTTTTTGTTGCCTTTTCGTTTGCCGCGCCTCTGTTTCTTTTTATGAGGGAAAGAAAGTTGGAAGCATCTGGCGAGGTGGAAGGTTAAAACATCTTTAGATCGGGATATTAATCGTAGCCCAGAAACCCGG
The DNA here is from genome assembly GCA_938083405.1 of uncultured Microcoleaceae cyanobacterium. Classification (GTDB taxonomy): domain Bacteria; phylum Cyanobacteriota; class Cyanobacteriia; order Cyanobacteriales; family Microcoleaceae; genus CALKCV01. The sequence goes on from CALKCV010000485.1 coordinate 5,697, forward strand.
TTTTTTATACAATACCTTCGCGGGCATCGAGATTTAAGAAACCGGGTTAAAAAAAAAAAACCCGGTTTCTGGCGGGCGAGGAACGCCATTTTATTGTAGGTATTTTTCTAAAAGGCAAAGGTCTTGTCAAAAAAACCGGGTTTCTTAATTCTAAATTGACATAATCGCTGTTGGGTT
>CALKCV010000486.1 GCA_938083405.1 uncultured Microcoleaceae cyanobacterium
CTGAGTCGCTGCTGGCAGAATCCCGAGATGATGAAGGGGAGAACTATGATTGGCGGTTTACTTCGGCGCGGCATTGGGGAGAGTTGTCGAGGGGAACTTGGGAATTGCGGGTTACGGATAAATATGTGGAAGATCGGGGGATATTTGACTCTTGGCAGTTGAACCTCTACGGCACTAAAACTAATAAGGCCCCAGAAGCAACTAACCTAGACCAAGAACTTAATTACACTGAAAATTGGGGAGACCGCGATAGCGATGGCGACCTCGATATCCTCTTAACCGGAGGCGATCGCCTAATTCCCGCCAAAGGCAACGTCGATGGCCATACCAGTTGGAGCGTTAAGTATTTAGAACCGGGTACTTATTATTGCTCGGTGCAAGCGGTTGATGCTGCTGTTGCGGGTTCGGAGTTTGCTACGGAAGGCAGTTTTACGGTAGCCGAAGCTAACACCGCCCCGACTCTGACCGAAGTATCCACTCTGACTGGAGCAACTGTTGAAAAAGCCTTTACTATTTCTTATGAAGATTTGCTCGCTGCCTCCAATGCGGCGGATGCGGAGGGCGATACGATTTCTTTCCCAATAGAAGAGTCCCCATCTGGAACCTTAACCAAGGATGGAAAAACTGTTGCGCCTGGAGAAACGGTTTTAGCGGCAGGGGAGGAAATCGTCTGGACTCCCGGTGAAGTAGGGGATGCGGTTAATGCCTTGAGCGTCAAAGCCTTTGATGGTAAGGAATATTCCGCTGCGGCGGTGGAAGTAGCCGTTGCCGTGGCAGCGGACAACACCGCCCCGACTCTGACCGAAGTATCCACTCTGACTGGAGCAACTGTTGAAAAAGCCTTTACTATTTCTTATGAAGATTTGCTCGCTGCTTCCAATGCGGCGGATGCCGAGAACGATACGATTTCTTTCCGAATAGAAAAGTCGCTATCTGGAACCTTAACCAAAGATGGAAAAACTGTTGCGCCTGGAGAAACAGTTTTAGCTGAAGGGGAAGTTAGTGCCTCCAAAATTTACCGCAACAACAACGGCAACTTCACCGAGATCGCTGCCAAATTCCAAGCGATCGGGGATAGCCCCGTCGAATGGAGCGACTACGACGACCTCATTCGACGGGGCTCGATCGACTCCGGCCCCATCTCCAAAATCTACCGGAACGATCGCGGCAAATTCATCAATATTGAAACTTTGGGCAGTCAGCGTTTTATAGAAAAATTGACAGCAAGCAACTCTGTCTTGCAAAATAAAGGGTTCGCTCCTTCAGAGTATTTATATAACAATTCCAAGCCATTTCTGGCAAGTTCCCGAGTGCGAGCGTCCCCATTTGCAAACCTTCACCCCGTCCTGGACGAGGGCGATCGCACTGCCCTATTTTCCACAACTCTAATAGGATTGCTATATTTATCAAATCCTATTGAGAAAGGCCTTTATAATTTAGATGAGTTTTCCCAGACCCCTCTACCAGCGCGGTTAACCGAAAATAACTATCCTAATTTTGCTGCAATGCAGCAGTTAATAGATCGACCGACAACAGCAATTTTGAGTTTTTACATAACCCAAGAAAAAACTGATATATTTGTCCTACGGCAAAACAGCATTACTCGCCACACTTGTGCAGAAAAAGGAATGAAAAAACTGGATTTATGGTTCGAGGAAAAGTGGTCATCAACTTATATTGAAAACAAACAAAAATGGAAAAATACAATTAAAAATTTTCTGTCAGAATTAGCAGAAATACTTAATATTTCAGAACTAATAAATCGTCATTTATTAGGTACTGGACAGTGCAAAGTTCTACGTTGAAGTCAGCCGAATCGCTGACATTTGCTGATGGAAAAAAACATTCCCCTACTTTTGGCGGGGAATGGTGCATACTGGTTAAAGATTCTAATTTTTACCAGCGTTATTCTATTATGCACATTCTGCGTCGAGTAGATCAAATCTTGAGCAACTTACGTCCGGTCTTTAGTCGTCATGCGGCTTATGAATGGTTTGTCCTGCTTATCTGGGGCATTCTTTTATGCACTCAGAATCCAGCAATTACTAGCTATCTCAATGCAGTAGGATTGAGCGAGCACTACTACACCCTGGCCCTGCACTGGTTCCACTCAAAAGCGATTAGTGTCGAAAAATTATCCGTCGCGTGGCATGAATGGTTGCTTCATAGCCCAAAAGTTCATCGTCTCAGGGGCCAACCCGTTTATGTGGGGGACGGGATTAAAGTCGGCAAAGAGGGAAAAAAAATGCCAGGGGTCAAAAAATTACATCAAGAATCAGCAAATGTAACTAAGTCCGAATGGATTCGTGGTCATTACTTTGGAGCTATTACTTTACTGTTGGAAGCAGACTCTTGTTTCAAAGCGGCTCCTGTTACCTTGGAGTTACAAGATGGTATAAAAAATGCTGACGACGATGAGACTACTGTAGTAGATAAAATGTCTGCTTTGTGTGTAAAATTAATGAGTGCGGGCAGTTATATTATTCTCGATGCTTATTTTGCCTCTAAAAAATTGATATCGGAGTTTAGAGAACATAAACTACAGTTAATTACAAGAGTGCGAATTAACGCAGTCGGAAAGCGTTCTTTATCAGCACCACACAAGCGTGGTCGCGGCAGACCTCGAATCTGGGGAAAATCAGTAAAATTAAGGAACTTATTTGATGAAAGAGACGAATTTACTACATCCACTCTGCTACTTTACGGTAAAACGGTGACGCTAAAATATCGCTGCATCGATTTGCATTGGGATTGTCCCAATAAGAAAGTACGTTTTGTACTAGCTATGTGGCCTACAGGACAACAAATAATTCTACTCTCAACCGATGTAACTCTATCCGCCGCAGAAATTTTGAATGCCTATAGTTTGCGTTTTAAAATTGAAGTGACGTTCCGTAGTTTGATTCAACTCTTGTCTGGTTTCAGCTATCGGTTTTGGATGAAAGATATGACAGAGACTAAGGGGTGGCCACAAGACGTTATTCTTGCTCGATACCCAGAAATGCATCAGCAACAAGTTAAAAGAAAAATAGAAGCCTTTGAACGATTTGTACTCATTAATGCTATAGCCCTAGCTATTCTACAACTACTTAGTTTAGAAATGCCCACGGTTATCTGGAAGGGTTTCCCTCGTTGGTTCCGCACCCTGCCAAATAATGGCTATCCGAGCGAACAAATAGTTCTCCTGACGCTCCAACAACAGAGTTCGGCTATTTTAGCAAAAAGTCCGCCAGACTTGCTTTTGACAAAATTCCTCCAGGCTCGACCACCATCCGCGAAGCGATCTAGCTTGGAGCGTTTTTTCTAACGATAAAACTGTACGATCCACCATCAGAACTTTTTACTGTCCAGT
>CALKCV010000487.1 GCA_938083405.1 uncultured Microcoleaceae cyanobacterium
AAAAAATACCATTCGTAGGTAGCGCGCACGCAAAGCGGAACGAACACTCCTAATGTTGGGTTTCGCGCTCGGGGATGTTGGGTTGCGCTGCGCTGCGCCCGACCTACAGAAAAATGGCGAAGATATTGTCAAAGAAACCGGGTTTCTGGTTAATTGTTAATTATTAATTATTAATTATTAATTGTTAATTGTTTCCGATGTTCCAAACAACCCGTCGCCGTCTAGCAATTTGGTACACCTGCATCACCGCTGTCTTATTACTATTATTTGCCAGCGGCTTCTATTTATACGTTCGCAGCACCTTAATCGAAAGGATCGACGATACCCTAGATCATGTAGTAGAAGTCGTAGAGCGATCGCTCGTTATCGAAGATCGCCTCAAATCCGATACCAGCAACACCTCCCCATTCCGCGTCAACGTCGAAGCAACCTTTGGAGACAACGCCAAAACCGTAGATGAGGATCGCATCGACATCGAATGGTTTAGCCCCACCGGCCAATTATTGTGGTCAACCCTATCGGAACCCCTAAACATCCCCATCCACCCAAACCGCCTCGGAGAAACAGTTCGCATCGTTAACAGTCAGTGGCAACCGACGGAAGATTCTGCCTTTCCCGGATGGATAAACGAAATCCAACGCCAAACCAGCGATAACGCCCTATTTTTGCGACAAGTAACAGAACGAGTGCAAAGCGGTCGGCAAGTGTTAGGATATCTACGGGTAAGCCATCCCTGGTTTGAAGTCACCAAACCGATCCGTCATTTAGTAGTAGATTTAATTATCGGCACTTCCTCGATGGTCGTTTGCGTCGCCGCCATTGGTTGGTTTCTTTCTGGGTTGGCGATGGAACCAGTCAGAGAATCTTACCAACACTTAAAAAAGTTCACCGCCGACGCCTCCCACGAGCTCAGAAGTCCCATCGCCACCATCCAAACCAACGTCCAAGTAGCTTTGGCGGATCCGGAGTTGGAATCTTCCGAACACCGACAGCAGCTACAAGTAATAGAAAGGTTGACCCGTCGCTTGGGTAGGTTGGTGGACGATCTCCTATTTCTGGCAAGGCAGGATAGCGGTATAGTCGCATCCCGTTTTGGCGAAGTGCCTCTGGATGCTTTGTTAATGGAAGTAGTCGAGGAACAAAAGGCGATCGCCACCGCCCGAGATATTACCATCGAGTTGAGATTTTCCTCCTTGGAGTCCCAGACTGCCGAGGGCGAGTCAGCCACTCTGGAACCGGATAGGGAAGAGGAAGAGGCTTTTACTCTCTACGGCGACTGGGATAAACTAGCTCGTCTGTTTGCCAATTTGATTAGTAACGCAGTGCAATATACTTTTTCTGGCGATCGCGTGGTAGTAGAATTGCAGCGAGTCGCCAAAAGTAAAAAGCACATCTCCCAGATTGCCAAAAGACTTGAGAGTTTGAGCAAAAAAAGCAAGCGATCGCGGGTTTCCACCGGTGGCGGCGGCGGAATATTGCCCGACGGTGGGGGATGGATTTTCCAAGGAAGTCAAAATATTAAATCCGATACCTTACAAGTTACAGTCAAAGATAACGGCATCGGCATCCCCCCATCCGCATTGCCCCGTTTATTCGATCGCTTCTACAGAGTCGATCCCGCCCGCACTTCTGGCAACACGACCGGTTCCGGGTTGGGGTTAGCGATCGCTCTAGCTATTGTCGAAAACCATCGCGGTCAAATCTTAGTAGAAAGTCGGCCCCAGGCAGGCACTAATTTCACCGTAATTTTACCAATTTTGCCATTACCTTACAATTAACATTTTCTGGGTTAACATTTTCTGGGTTAACAATTAACAGGCATCCTGCCTGTTCTACTTACAATTTCATTAAAAATTAAGATGCACCTCAACCTTTTTATAATCGGCGACCGCTTTTTAATAACTTTTCAAACTCCTCAGCCGGCACTGGCGGACTGAACAAATAACCTTGAATTTCATCGCATTCATTTTCCCAGAGGAAATCTAATTCCTCCGGTGTTTCCACCCCTTCAGCAATCACCTTCAAATTCAAACTATGTGCTAGTTGAATAATTGCGATCGTAATAGCAGCGGTCTTCCGGTCTTCCCTAATATTACTGACAAAACTCTTATCAATTTTAATAATATCGAAAGGAAAATCTTTAAGATAACTTAACGACGAATATCCCGTACCAAAATCATCAATAGATATCTTAATTCCCAGTTGTTGCCATTCTTTCAAAACTAGAGCCGCCGCCGCTTCATTTTGCATTACCATACTTTCCGTAATTTCTAATTCCAAAAATTTAGCCTCTAAACCCGTTTCTTTTAATATCCTGCTAACGCGGTCGCTCAAATTTTTTTGCTTGAATTGACGCCTCGACAAATTCACCGCCACCCGCATCTGACAAAAACCAGCTTCTTGCCACATTTTCATTTGCCTGCAAGCAGTCCGCAATACCCATTCTCCCAGAGGAATAATTAAACCCATTTCTTCTGCCATCGGAATAAATTCAGCGGGGGAAACCAAGCCTTTTTCTGGATTATGCCAGCGCAGGAGAGCTTCCGCACCAATAATTTTACCCGTCTTAATATTTACCTGGGGCTGATAGTAAACCTTAAATTCAGTACGTTCTAAAGCGCTGCGCAAACTCGTTTCTAAAGCCAGTTGTTCTCTCGAAATAAAATTCACTTCCGACCTATGAAATTGATAATTATTTCCGCCCTTTTGTTGAGCGTAATACATGGCAGTATTAGCATTTTTCAGCAATTCTTCTGACTCCATACCATCCTCTGGATAAAAAGCGATGCCAATACTAGCAGTCACATAAATTTCGTAACCCTCCAATACCACCGATTGAGAAATGACATCTAAAATAGTTTGAGCGATATTAGCACCATCATTTTTAGCTTTCACCGGCTCTAAAATTATCGCAAATTCCGCCGCTTCTAAGCGAGCTAATAAATCTATTCCTTCAACGGAATTTAACAGCCGTTTGGCAACGCTACAAATTACTATTTCGCCATTACTATGTCCTAAAATACCCGTAACTCTATTAATCCTATCCAAGCTTAGGTAAAGAATAGGTAAAAGAGAAAGAAAACCTCTTTTTTTTTCTTCAAGTTTTCCTTGACTTCCTTGGCTACCGCCAGCTAAGATTTCGTTTACTCGCCCCCTAAATGAAGTGCGATTTGGTAGATTTGTCAAAGAATCATATTGATGTCTTTGTAAGGCTATTTGAATAGTTAAATGTAAATTTTTTTCTTCAAAAGGTTTAACAATATAGCCAAAAGGATTTGTATCTTTTACCCGTTCTAAAGTTTTTTCATCGGCATAAGCGGTTAAATAAATAGCTGGTATTTGGTAACTAGATTGAATATGTTCCGCTGCTGCGATGCCGTTCATTTCACCTTGCAGCATAATATCCATTAACACTAAATCTGGCTGTAACTTACCCGCTAAGACGATCGCCTCCTCTCCAGAAGCCACAATACCTACAATCGAATATCCTATGCTTTCTAAGCTGTCCGCAATATCCTCCGCTATAATGCTTTCATCTTCCACAATCATAATTTTTGCTCTTGACATTTACGCACCTCTATGCTATTTAGAGTAAACAGGGAAAAGAGATTTGAAAAATCGTGCCACTACCGGGTAGTAATTCTATATTACCGCGAAGTTGCCTCGCTAAGGAACACACCAGCCGCAAACCCAAAGAACCAGAATTTTTGTAGTCTAAGTGTTCGGGAAAACCTCTGCCGTTA